>CAYUBS010000124.1:0-8800 GCA_964443145.1 uncultured Wenzhouxiangellaceae bacterium
TTCTGCACAGACCTACTGCCCGCACCACGGTACAGCTTTCGCTTCAGGATCTTCGGGATGCCTATTCGGCCCTTTTTGCAGTAAAACTACCCGGCGGTAAGTTTCGCCTCAACGAAGAAGTCAATTCCCTGAATGTACTGATGGCCAGGATAGCGATTGAGATCACCGGCAAACAGGCGATGGAAATTGGGGCTGACGTCACCCATGAGGAAGAACCGTTTGTTTACCTGGGTGATGTATCCCCGTTGAGGCGCGCCATCGTAAATATTTTCGAACAGCCCACTGACGAAGCATTGGCATCCGACGACTGAGCAGCCAATCAGTTGACCTATGCCTAAAAGGTAAAGTTTCTTTCTGAGGGGCTAGCTGAGGGGACAAAAACGCCAGCTCTAAAAAGTCTTGCATTATCAATGGCTTGGATGCGTTATTGGCGGAGAGGGTGGGATTCGAACCCACGATAGGCTACAAACCTATGCTGGTTTTCAAGACCAGTGCATTCAACCGCTCTGCCACCTCTCCTGATTTTGGTACTTCCAAGGCGCGCAAGAATACCTTAATTTCGCGGATTCCTCCAGCCCTTACAACAGGCACATGACAATTGCTTCGGGTTTGATTAAGGTTATCGACTTGAAGAGGGGAACCGATACCCCAAAATATCGGTCAGAACCTTGAGACATGAGCCTGCGCGACAGGCGATAAGTAACACACAGGAGCACTTCCATATAATGAACAATCCCGCTTACAGCGTATCTTCAACCGCACGTGTGCCCGTAGCCACGGTTAACGCGACACTGCGAAACACTTATGCCCTGCTCGGCATGTTGTTTGTTTTCGGCGCCGCTACGGCCTGGCTGGCCCAGGAAATGAATTGGCGGATTGGTTTCTGGCCTTTCCTGGTCGGCATGTTCGCTTTTTCCTATGCCATTGCCAAGACACGTAACAGCGTCTGGGGCCTGGTGTTTTCTTTTGGATTCTCAGGCTTGCTGGGGCTGGTGACCGGGGCGAACGTTAATGCGGCCCTGCACCAATACAGCAACGGCGGTGAACTGGTCGCGGCTGCTTTCGGACTGACGGCCGGTATCTTTTTTGGCCTTTCAGCCTATGCGATGACGACCAAGCGGGACTTTAGTGGCTGGATCGCGTTTCTCGGTGTGGGCACAATAGCCATCATCGGCGCATTCATCCTGAACTATTTCCTGCAAGTACCCGCTCTGGCGCTGGCGCTGTCGACAATGGTCATCATGCTCGCCTCCGGTTGGATCATATGGCAGACCCAGCAGATTGTCCGCAACGGCCAGACAAATTACATCATGGCCGCGACCAACCTGATGGCGAACATTTTCGTGCTGTTCAACAACCTGCTGGCTTTACTGGGATTTGGCTTCGGGAATGATTAAGGGTTTGAACCGCCGGTAAGGTGAATACCCGCACTAAATGAAGAAAGCCCGCTTTACGCGGGCTTTTTTTATATCTTCTTCAGACCGCCCATATAGGGCTGCAGAACATCAGGCACCAATATCGATCCGTCCTGCTGCTGGTAATTCTCCATTACCGCGATCAGGGTCCGGCCTACTGCAAGCCCTGAGCCGTTCAGAGTGTGCACAAGCTCGGGTCTCCCTGTATCAGGGTTACGCCAGCGGGCTTTCATCCGACGCGCCTGGAAATCCGTACAGACGCTGCAGGAGGAGATTTCACGGTAGGCGCCCTGCCCCGGCAGCCAGGCTTCGATATCATAAGTTTTTGCAGCCGAGAAGCCCATATCTCCCGTGCACAGGATCAATACACGGTAAGGAATCTCTAACCGTTGCAGTATGGACTCGGCATGCCCGGTTAATTCATCCAGCGCATCACTCGATGTCGCGGGACTGGCAATCTGCACCAATTCCACTTTCTCGAACTGGTGCTGGCGGATAATACCCCGTGTATCGCGTCCATAGGACCCCGCCTCCCGCCGGAAACAGGGCGTCTGGGAAGTAAACTTCAAAGGCAGGTCTGCTGCGTCCACGATTTCGTCTGCCAGCATATTGGTCAACGGCACTTCAGCCGTAGGTATCAGATAACGCGGAGGGTCGTCAGTCGTGGCGAACGCATCTTCTTCAAACTTGGGTAACTGCCCGGTTCCGGTCATTGCCTCGGCATTGACCAGGTACGGCAGGTACAACTCGGTGTAGCCGTGTTCTTGTGTATGCACATCCAGCATGAACTGCGCCAATGCGCGATGCATGCGTGACAGGTTGGCTTTCAGTACGACAAAGCGTGAGCCTGCTATCTTGGCGGCTGATTGAAAATCAATCAGCCCGTTGTTTTCACCCAGTTCTACATGTTCACGTGGCTCATAATCGAATTGTGTAGGCTTACCCCACTTTCTAATTTCAACGTTGTCATTTTCATCCTTGCCAACCGGTACTTCCGGCAATGCCAGGTTTGGGATTTCCATCAACCACGCTTGCTGGCGGTCACGAACGGCCGTGAATTCGGCTTCCGCTTTACCCAGTTCCTCTCCAAGATTTTTGACCTGGTCGAGCAAGGGCTGGATGTCCTCGCCCCGGGCTTTTGCCTGCCCGATAGACCTGGCGCTGGTGTTCTTCTGGTTTTGCAGTTCCTGCGTGTGCATCTGCAAGTCTTTCCTGCGCGCATCCAGTGCACGCCACTCCTCAACGTCCAGGTGGTATCCGCGTGGCGTGAGCGCTTCGGCTGTCCCCTCGGGGTCGGCTCTTAGTATTTGTGGGTCAAGCATGGGATTCTTCTGTGCGTAAAACCGGATAGTTTACCGCTGAATTTCTCCGATGACATCAGCGGATTCGGGCGGCTCGAAGGTAAACAGGCCGGATTCGAGTTGCGGGTTTTTCTCAACGTCGTGAAATTTGAGTTCCGTTCGGAGTCCGAACGCATCTTCCATCACCATCAATTGCAATGAATTGTCACGCAGGCCCAGCAAAATGCGTTCAAATTCAGTCTCGGCACTGCGTGAGCGAAGTTCGAGCAGTTGGATGCCATCGGTATCACCTACTTCCCGGACTTCAAACTGTGAATCCAGTTGCGCCAGGTCGGTCAGCAGCATCAGCGGCGAATTGGCGGCTGCCTCGGACTGACCTTTGACCGTAACCTGCTCCAGCATCTCGTCATAGATCCAGATGTTTTTACCGTCGGCGACCACCACTTCCGGGTAATCGCCGCCATAGGCAAAGCGAAACAACTGGGGCCGACGCAGCCAGACCTGTCCGGAACTGCCGTCCTGAACCATCCCGTCGGTACTGATTACCTGCTGGTCAAATCGTGCCCGCAATGTTTCCATCCCGTCGGAAAATTGTTCCAACTGCTGCCTGGCCGGCTGCGCCATAGCATGACTGGACAAAACAGCGCCCACCGACAGTACGAGGCAAAGCAGGAAAAAGCGGTTTACGTTAATCGTCAAAACTCCTTTGAAAATGGCTTCAGTCGCTCGGCGGGGCCGGCGCAAGCACTTCCCGCTGGCCGTTATGCTCCGGCGGGCTGACCACGCCAGCGGCTTCCATTTCTTCCACCAGCCGGGCGGCCCGGTTATAGCCGATGCGTAACTGGCGCTGCACGCTGGAAATGGACGCGCGGCGCGATTTAGTGACAAACGCAACGGCGTGGTCGTACAACTCGTCCTGCTCGGCGGTAACAGACTCGGGCAGTCCGGTTGCGCCAATCGACATGCCGTCGCTGGTCAACTGTGTCTCGTTTAAGACTTCTTCAATGTAATCAGGTTCCCCAAACTGCTTCAGGTAATTAACGATGGCATGTACTTCGTTATCTCCGACGAACGCACCGTGGATGCGTTCAGGCAGAGCCAAACCTGGCGGCAAGTAAAGCATATCGCCGTGCCCCAGCAATTGTTCGGCACCCATCTGATCCAGAATCGTCCGCGAATCTACGCGGGAAGAAACCTGGAAACCGATACGGGCCGGAATATTAGCCTTGATCAACCCGGTGATCACATCAACCGATGGCCTCTGGGTGGCCACGATCAGGTGGATACCGGCTGCCCTGGCTTTCTGCGCAATCCGCGCGATGAGTTCCTCGATCTTCTTGCCGACGATCATCATCAGGTCGGCAAACTCGTCGATCACGACAACGATGGCAGGAATGCTCTCCAGGTCCGGCGCTTCTTCCGGAACATCGGGCAAAGCCGGCTTGAAGAGCGGGTCCTTGATCGGCTCACCCTTCTCGGCTGCATCCTTTACTTTCTTGTTGTAGCCAGCGAGGTTACGTACCCCAAGAGACGCCATCAGGCGGTAGCGCCGTTCCATTTCAGCAACGCACCAGCGCAAAGCGTTGGCCGCTTCCTTCATGTCCGTGACAACCGGCGCCAGCAGGTGCGGAATGCCCTCGTAGACAGACAACTCCAGCATCTTGGGGTCGATCATGATCAGCCGGACTTCCTCGGCGGTGGACTTGTACAGCAAACTCAGGATCATCGCGTTCAAGGCGACTGATTTACCGGAACCGGTGGTGCCTGCGACCAGCACGTGCGGCATTTTTGCGATATCGGCAATTACCGGGTTGCCGCCGATGCTCTTACCCAGGGCGAGTGTCAGCGGGGATTTGGAGCGGTCAAAGACATCTGAACGCATGATTTCCGAAAGGTATACCGTGTGCCGCACTGCATTGGGGATTTCCAGGCCGATGGTGGTTTTGCCCGGGATAACCTCTACAACACGCACCGAAATGACACTCAGCCCGCGGGCAAGGTCTTTGGCGAGGTTCATGATCTGGGCGGACTTCACGCCCGCGGCAGGCTGCATTTCAAACCGTGTAATAACCGGCCCCGGGTGTACTTCGACCACATCCACCTGGACACCGAAATCAGCCAGTTTCAGTTCAACCTGACGCGACAGGGCTTCCAGGACCTCTGTGCTGTAACCAGCCGCCTGCTCCGGAGGATCATCCAGCAATTCCAGTGGAGGAAGCGAGCCGGCAGGCAGGTTCTTGAACAGCCTTTGCTGCTTTTCCTTCTGCGCTCGCTTGCTGGGCTGACTGTCCGGTGAAGTAATTTGTGGTTCGATTTTTCGCCTGGGCTTGGTCTTCTGGCGCACCGAGTCGGCTTTGCGAACTTCAACCCGCTGGGCTTTGGCCCGTCGCCCGGCAAACCAGTCCTTCAGGCCCCGGCCGGTTTTACCCAACCAGGCAATGCTTGCCAGCGTATATCTGCCGGTGATATCCATAACCTGGAACCAGGAGATGCCGGTGAATAAGGTCAGACCGACCATGAACATCGCCATCAGGAACAGGGTCGAGCCGAGCGATCCGGTCGCCTGCGCCAGCGGCTGAGCAATTTCCGTACCGATTACACCGCCGCCGCCGAACGGCATAGAGCCGGCCGGTGGAAATGTATGCAGGTCGGCCAGCCCTGTTGCGGACAGGACGAACAGAAGTAGCCCGGTAAGGCGCGCCAGCCATTCCACAGGTCCGGCCTTTTCCAGTGGCTTGCCGGCCCGGGCAAAAACCAGCCAGCCGATGAAGACCAGCAAGATCGGCATGGCATAGGCCAGGTAGCCTGTCAGGAACAGGAAGAAATTGGCCAGCCAGGCACCTGTTATGCGCCCAATATTGTGCACCTGGTCGGAGGCTACCTTGTTGAAAGGTCCGGGATCGGTGGGGTCGTAACTGGCCAGGCAGGCCAGCAGGTAAACCGCCAGCAGAATGGTCAGGATGAGAAAACTCTCGGTGAGCCGGTGAGCTACCTGGTTGCCTTCTGGAATGGCACTCTTCGATTTCTTTTTGGCTTGCGGCAAGCTGATCTTCCTTGTCAGTTTTTTTAAACGCATAATAGCCCCATATTGAAGCCATCAAACCTGGAGCGATTATACATGAGCGAAGTCAAACACTGCCGATTCCTGATCATCGGATCAGGGCCTGCCGGTTACACCGCGGCAATCTACGGTGCCCGCGCCAACCTGAAGCCAATCATTATCACCGGTGTGGAACAGGGCGGACAGCTCACAACGACCACCGAAGTGGAGAACTGGCCGGGCGGCCACGCTGAATTGCAGGGCCCGGAGCTCATGCAGAACATGTTAGAGCACACGGAGCGTTTTGACTCGGAAATCGTGTTTGATCACATCCATACGGCTGACCTTCAGCAGCGGCCTTTCCGCCTGGAAGGCGACAGCGGGGTTTACACGGCCGACGCGATCGTGATCGCCACCGGAGCCAGTGCCAAGTACCTGGGCCTGCCGTCTGAAGAGGCATTCAAGGGCAAAGGGGTGTCTGCCTGCGCAACCTGTGACGGGTTTTTCTACCGTGGTCGTAAAGTTGCGGTGATCGGTGGCGGCAATACCGCTGTAGAGGAAGCACTTTACCTGTCGAATATTGCCGAGGAAGTCGTGTTGGTACATCGACGCGACGAATTACGTTCAGAAAAGATTCTCCAGGACCGGATTTTTGACCGGGAGAAGAACGGCAACGTCACCATCATGTGGGACAACACGCTGGACGAGGTACTCGGTGACGATACCGGTGTCACCGGCATGCGGGTTAAGAATGTAAAAACAGGTGAGGCTACCGAAGTCGAATTGGCCGGTGTCTTTATCGCTGTTGGTCATGCGCCCAATACGGGTATTTTTGATGGTCAATTGGACATGAACGGTGGCTATATCAACATCAAGAGCGGTACCGGCGGTTATGCAACTGCAACCAGTATCCCCGGTGTCTTCGCAGCCGGTGATGTGGCCGATCATGTATACCGACAGGCGGTGACATCCGCCGGGTTTGGATGCATGGCTGCATTGGATGCCGAACGCTGGCTGGACGAACAGGAATAGCCCCCTGGCACGTTACCGCCCATTCACGTGACTCTGTCCACCCGCACCGTTGCGGACCTGGTTTCGATTGATCCACAGGATCTGGCTAGCCTGGACCACGGGGCCAACCCGTTCCTGTCGCATGCCTTTCTCTACGCGTTGGAGCGTTCAGGTTCCATTGGTCCGGAAGTCGGCTGGCAACCGCATCATCTCGCACTCTACGAGGACGACAAGCTGGTTGCCTTTGCGCCCAGTTACATCAAGACCAATTCACACGGTGAGTTTGTCTTTGACTGGGCCTGGGCCGATGCCTATCGTCGCAACGGCCTGCCCTATTACCCCAAGCTGCTTACGGCTGTTCCTTATTCACCCGTCACCGGACCACGACTTCTAACCGCCAGGGATCACCCGGAGCCGGCTCTTCTACGGCAAAAATTGATCGATTTCGCCAGGCAGGAATGTGAATCGCAGGGTTTTTCTTCATGGCACTGCAATTTCATTGACGATGCAGACCGCCAGACACTGGATGAATCAGAGTTATTGAGGCGTTCGGACTGGCAGTTCCACTGGCGCAATCAGGGCTACCGTTCCTTCGATGATTTTCTGGCCCGTTTGCGCTCAAGAAAAAGAAAGAACATCAAGCGTGAGCGGCAGATGGTTGCCAGTGCCGGTATAACGTTCGATTGGAAATCCGGCGGTGAAGTTACTGCACAAGACATCGGGTTTATCCATCGCTGCTACACCGCTACATTCCACGCATATGGCAACCACCCGGTGCTGAGTGAAGCTTTTTTCGCGATGATCGCCCGGGACCTGGGCGACCGCTTCCTGGTCTCCATTGCCAGCCGCGCAGGCGAGCCCCTGGCCATGAGTCTTTTTCTGTGTGGCGGCGGCAGGCTTTACGGCAGGTATTGGGGCTGCATTCGTGAAGTTCCCGGGCTGCACTTTGAAGCGGCCTATTACCAGGGCATCGAATACTGCATCCGCCAGGGAATCCAGGTTTTTGAGTCCGGCGCGCAGGGAGAACACAAAGTCAGCCGCGGCTTTATGCCGTCAAAGACCCGTTCATACCATTTCGTCGGCAACGAAATATTCCGTACAGCCATCGCCGATTTCCTGTCGCGTGAAACCGAATGGCTGGAAAGCTACCGCGATGAACTGATGCAGCACAGCCCGTATCGCAGGGACGAAGAATGAACGGCATTCTGCAATTGCCGTGTCTTGGCGCACAGGCGACTGCTCCGTTTCCGCCCACCCGCGATGCGCTTGATTCACCCAACGGTTTGCTCGCCTGGGGTGGCGAGTTGCAACCGGCACGCCTGCTGAATGCCTACCGGCTGGGCATTTTTCCGTGGTATTCCGAGGGCCAGCCGATTTTGTGGTGGAGCCCGGTTCCACGCTGCGTGATTTATCCTGGCAATGTCTACCTGTCCAAACGAACCCGGCGTCGCTACAACAGTGGGGATTACAGGCTCACCGCAGATTCTGCCTTTGCTGAAGTCATGCATGCCTGTGCTGCTCCGCGAGACGATGAGCAAGGTACCTGGATCACGCAGGATATGGTGGAGGCTTATTGCCAGCTTCATCTCCTTGGCCATGCCCATTCACTGGAAGTCTGGGAGGGACGCGAACTGGTCGGCGGAATTTACGGGCTGTCTATTGGCTCCGTGTTTTTCGGCGAATCGATGTTCAGTATAAAATCCGACGCCAGCAAAATCGCCTTGGTTGCTCTGTGCCGTTATTTGCAACGCGAAGGCTATGCCGTGCTGGACTGCCAGGTGGGTAATCCGCACCTGTACCGTATGGGGGCTGAGGATCTTTCCCGGGAAAGCTTTGAAGCGCTGTTGAACGGCGCCACAGAGGACACGCGCCCTGTCCAAAACTGGCGTGACACAGTCACCCTTGAGGCACGCTGGTGAGCTCTGTGAAGCAACATCCGGTGCAAGCCATTTTATTTATGCTGGTCGCGGTGTTTTTTCTGGCTACCATGGATGTGGTGATCAAGATTCTGGTCGAGCACTACTCGTCGCTCC
>CAYUBS010000125.1:0-8759 GCA_964443145.1 uncultured Wenzhouxiangellaceae bacterium
CTTAATCATTGCTTCAAAATCAATCTCAAACGCCTCCGGATTCGGCTCAGCCGCCGGGTGCCGTGACCCCAGGGCCGCATCGAAACGGAAGGCCGGCTGGTCATTGTCCCGGTTGCGTACCAGGCGCTCGTTGGTGAACTGTTCGTCTCCGTATGTCTGGATCCAGTTATTAATACCACCCTCCAGGATATAAACGTTTGGCAGGCTCTCGGCTTTGAGCATTTTCCACGCCTCGGTCGCCGCGCTCTCGTCGTTACCCATCACGATGAATACCGTGTTGGCCGGCTCGAACATCAGTTCGCGGGCGGCCCCGACAATTTCCATCGGCGGCAGGTGCCGTGCACCGTGAATATGGAACTGGTTGTAGTGGCGTTCGTCCCGCACGTCCAGCAGTACGGCCTTGATCAGGGAATCCTCGATCACGCTGAGTAATTCAGCGGGCGATACCTGCACGGTGCGCTCATCCAGGGCCACAGTTTGTTCGGCTTCGATCATCTTCCAGCGATCGTTGTTATCCGGCTGACCAAGCACGAGATTGAGTGTGGCCAGTGCGACCAGGCCGACGGCGGCCGGCACGGCCCATCGCGGGGCTTTTTGGGCGGTCTTTCCACCGACAGCGGCCTCGATCTTTTCTGCCCCCCAGAACATCAACAGGGCCATCACCACAACGGCCAGCACCACCACGCCATAGGAGACGCCAAACAGCTCGGGCAGCGTGAAACGCCCCATGTAGGAGCTTTCGAAGAAGACCGCGTAGCTGTCGATGGTCTCGCCGAACAGGAAGATTCCAGTCAGCGCACCGAGGACGAAAAACACGCCATCGACTTTTCCGGTGGCCATCGCTACCAGCGAGGTACCGGGACAGAACCCCCCGACAACAAAGCCAAGGCCCATGATCAGGCCTCCGGCGATTCCGGGCCACAAATAGGTTGGCGGCACCCAGATCAAGTTGTAGTCCAGCAAGCCGATCGACGAGGAGAGAAATATCAGCACGCAGGCTACGATGATCGCTGTGAACATCACTTTGAACACAGTCAGATCCTTGAAATAGAACTGTGCCGCCAATTTCGTTGAATTGCCAAAACCTGCCGACTCGAGCGTCGCACCGAATGCAAGGCCGACCAGCAGGTAAATCATGTACGAGCCATATTGGCCCAGGAGTTCTACCAGCGGTAAGGGAAATGCAGTCATGGTATTCCCTCCTAATTCCAGTAGCGTCGCAGGAAGTACGCAAAGGCATAAGCCCCGGCGAACACTGCGAACATGAAGGCCCAACTGCCGACCGACAGCACGGCGCCTCCTGACAAGGCCTGCCCCGAGGTGCAACCACGAGCCAGCCGTGCTCCGTAGCCCATCAGCGCGCCGCCCAGGAAGGCCATCATCCAGCGGGTCTTGTTGCCGATTTTCGGGCCCTTCATGGTTTCAAACTTAACGCGGCGCCCGGCCAGCCCGGAGATAAATCCGCCAGCCACGGTGCCAATCGTCAGGTAGACAATCCAGCTGTTTAGCGGGTTCATATTGCCGCCGGCCATTTTCAGCAGGTACGGCACCTGGTCTATGTGCTCAGGCACCGCTATGTTCTGGAAGAACACAAGCATGCGGTTAAGACCGCCCGAGGCACCCAGCCCGGTGCCGGTGATGAAGTACGCGAGGAACAGGACCACACCCAGCAGGGTCCCTGCCAGGTACGGATTCATATAGGGTTTTGCTTGCGTATTAGGCATGGTTTGCCTCCGTAACGTTTTTGTCATCTGCGTCGGGGGGAACTTCTACGTCCTCCCAGCCACTGACCATGGACTTGATGCCCGCACCGGCAGTTTCACCGGCGGCGGTCGTGAGGTAAACGTGCATCACGATGAAAGCGGAAAACGCCCAGGCCAAGAAGGTGTGGACCGGTGCCAGCACCGGCAGGCCACCAAGACTGGCTGCGAGTTGCGGCCATTCCTGCATGCCCCAGATGAGGACACCGGTAATGACCTGGGCGGGTAAAAGGATATTCAAAATGGCGAGGTAAGTGACCTGCTGGAGCGGATTGAGGCGGTGCTCTTTGGTCTTCTCCAGTGGGTGCGGCTCACCGGTAAAGATGCCACGCGTGTAGTACATGGTTTGCGCCATGGCCCGCCCGAAGAAGCCTTTGGGCGCGGGCAGGAAGCGTTTGATGGTGCCGCTGGCCAGCGTATAGAACAGAGCCAGCGCGGCGTTGATCAGCAGGATGAATCCGAGCACGTTGTGCACCTGCACCACGTAGGCAAAGCTGAACATACCGAACACATGGGGTTTGTGGATGACCAGGCCGGTGAAGAGCAGCGTCAGTATCATACCGGCCTGCAACCAGTGCCATAACCGTTCGTATACGTCGTACATATACTCACGTTGTGTGGCTGCGGCATGTGATGGACGCCGGCGGTTGGCGATGTAGCGGCCAATGGCGTGCACGGTGACACCGAACGTAATACCCAGGAACATCAGCAGGCCAAGCTGGTCGACCCAGTCGAGGCCATCGAGACCGATGATGTAGTAGCCCGCCTTGCTGTTGTCCGGCAGGAAACGGGCGCCACCTTCGGGTCCCGCTGTTACCGCGCCGCTGAATTCAACGCCACCGGAACCGCCGGTCAACGGCAGCAGACCGGCAGGCAGATAATTTGACAGGGTGAACGGTGCAGCCAGTACCGAGTCCGCACCATGGCAGCTGTCGCATTGGCGGGTTGCCCAGCGACCGTTGACCACGCTGTGGCTGATCGAGTACGGCATCACTTCGCCGGCCAACTGAACCTGATCCAGCCCGCTAGCCTGCAGCCGTTGGCGAATCATGTCGGCCTGTTCATGCGTATCGATGCGCAGTTCGTGGTCTGCAACACGGCCATCGCTATCGCGGTCCAGCGCCCGTGTGAGTTCCGGGTGCAATGCACCGTCTATATACAAGGCGGCGAACAGTTGCTCCGTACTGACCCGGGCAGCGGCCTCGCCGGCAGTCCAGTACCAGTGGCTGACCAGGTTGAAGGGAGCCAGTTTGCGTGTGCCACCCACATTTTCCCGCGGCAGCATGACCGGCCTGAACCCATGGATCAGGCTGTCCGCGGTGGCCGGATCGCCTTCTACATCACGGTACTGCAGCAATGCCCGGCCTTTAGCATCGACCAGGGTCTGGTCGACCGCTTGCAGCGCGGGACCGTATAACTTCGGCACGTGGCAGGATTCGCAGGCCAGCGAGGCAAAATGGCGCTTCTTGTACGGTAGCCAGTCGTGCACGTTTTCAGCGGTATGGCAGGATTCGCAACGGCGCATGCTGTTTTCGCTTTCCGTCGACTCCAAGCCGTAAGTCGAGTTGCCCTTGGCCAGTTGATGCAGCGGCCGCTCCAGGTAATCTGCACTGGTCAGTCGGCGCGGATCGAAATCCAGGTGTTCCGGCCGGCTTTCACTGCGCTGTTGAAAATAGACCGGGTTGTTCAGCGAATAGTGGCAATTCACACAGCCCACCACGCGGTCTGAATGCACATCGAAGGGGTGGGTCAGGGACTCTTTGCCGGCAATATTCAGGCCGCTGTTGGAGATCTTCTGTGGTGAAATGATCTGGCCGGTCAGGTCCGTCATGTTGAAATCGTCGGGGCTGGCGCTCACCGTCAGCGGCAGCTCAAGGTCGGTGCTGACGATACCGTGGCATTGCGCACAGTTTTCATCTTTGGGCTTATGGATGTTGAGGCTGCCCTCCAGCAGCACGCCATCGGGACGAAACGCCTCCGCTGCCCAGTCGCGCTTCTCGTCGGGATCGCTGTGGCATACCAGGCAATCCACTTCTCCGCCCTCAAATACACCGGCAGTTGCATGATCACTGGATTCAACAATGAACCCCGCGTCATGGCAGGCATCGCAAGTCTGTTCAACAGACAGTGGCAAACCGGAGTTGGCCATCAACTCGCCTGAGGCATCCAATAAAGGAACTTCCGGGTGAAAATCGTTGGCGGCCAATGAGCCGGTGGCGATCAATGCCAACAGCGCGATGAGCAGGAACTTCTTCATCATTCTGCTCCTGCCTGTGTCGTCACATCGCCGGACCGGACACGCGCCCTGCTGCCCCACTTGATCGGGTCACCCGGGTAGCCCAATGCCTCCCAGTCCATCCGCCCGCCTTCAGAATGGCAAGCCTGGCACTGCAGTGCCTCGGTCTTGGGTGCGACCATATGGGTCTGCGGCCAGAACATCGTGGTTTCGGCAAAACCGTAAGAACCGCTATAGGGAATGCCCGTGATTTCCGAGCCCAGGCGCAAAGCCTGGTCCCATTTGAATTCGTTCCAGAACCCGCCCTCACCAGAAGTCACCGGTTGCAGCAGGTGGTTCAGCTCACTGTCGTAAGGCTGAGTCGCACGGTGCACTTTGAACGGCCAGATACGCGCATCGGGATCCCGGATATCACCCTTGGGCGGATTCAGTGGAGTTTCACCTTCCGCGGCCAGTGGATCGCCCAGCAGGTAACGCTCGGCCAGGCCGTTGTACCACATGTACTCGGGCTTCAAATTTTTCTCGTAAACGAAACTGCCCTTGATCTTCAGGTATTCGTGCGTGTTTTCCTCACGACTGTCATCACCCGCTGAAGCCCAGTCCCAATGGGTCTTGGTCGCCTGCTTAACCGCTGTTTCGGGTATGTGACAGGTCTGGCAGGCCAGCGTATCGGTATGGGCGTTGATGCGTGCATCGGCATGCAGCTTCGGCGCGTGGCAATCGGTGCAGGCGATCTGGTTTTCATTGTCGACGCTGACCGAAATAGAGCGTCCGCCGATTACGTGGTCTTCGGTCTGGTGGCAGTCCACACACTGAAAGTCATAACGCCCCATGTGAACATCGATGTCTTCGCTTGGGTAATAGAGACTTTCGTCCAGATCACCGTGCTTAACCGCATTACCGCCGCCGCCACGGAAATGGCAGCCGCCGCAATTGTCCCGCTTCGGCAGGCCGACGCTTTTGGCCGAGGCCAGCAGGTCAACGCCGTCCAGCGGCAATCCCTTCTTACCCTTCTTGTAAACGCCGCTGCCGTCATGGCAAACCAGGCAATCCACGTTGGACGTCTGTTCAAAATCGAAAGCTTCATCTTCCCAGCCGTAACCTGCATGGCAGGCCGTGCAGCTGGCCCAGTTACCCTGGATTCCGATACAAAAATTATTGATGGCGTTTTTCTTGCCTACTGAAACCAGCTCGTCACGCCCTTCCATCTCTACCGGCTCTGATTGCCAGCGCCAGTGCGCCGTATGGATGACCTGATTCCCCGCCTCTTCATGGCAGGTCAGGCAGGCCCGGGTTACGTCCGGTCCGGTCTCGAAGGGTCCTTCGAACAAGTCTTTGTGATCAACCGGGGCGGCCCTGCGCGGCATGGAGTCCCACGGGGCGTCCACCATTTGCCCATCCGCAGCGACATCACCCCGGGTGAAAAACCACACCGGAACTGATACCAGGACGAGCAGAAAAACGAGGCCGGCGATCCAGCCATTCTTTGAGTACTTCATGTCCACACCTGTACATGGGTAACTCGAGTTCGAGTTTTATATTAGTATACTCTAAATTAGTCTTTTGTGGAATATAGTCAATGCCTCAGAACATGACCGAGATCAACTCAGGCAGGCCCTTCGTAGCGCGCCCGGAACAGGTAGGTGGGTTCGGTTCACGAGCGCGATGGTCCCGAATGAATTCGGGACTTCCCTCACTTCCATTCGGTCTTAACGGGGCCGGGCATACAGGGCCTCCTGCCCTGGATGTCCTAAATTGGGCATCCCGCCCAATTTTCCCCTAACCGCCTTCCAGTTCGGCACACGCTCCAACGTTCACCAAACCCACCTACCTGCCCCGGGCACGGGCTGCGAGGAGCTCACCACACGCGGTGAAAAACCTATCCGCGGCGAAGGGCCGGACACGGCTGGCGGGTGGGCGGCTGTCGGGTCTGCTTCGAGATGCCGAGCGAGGCGGAAGTCCAGGGACAATCCGGCGGGATGCTGGATCGAGGCCATCCAGCACAGGGAGCGCAGGCGAAGCCGTAGTGAGTGCTGTATGGCCGGCCCGTAAGGACTCTCGTTTCGGGAGGGAAGTCCCGAAGGGACCATCGAGCCAGCAGACCCGACAGCCGCCCACCCGTCAGCCGTGCCCCCTTCTCCGACTACAGGTCGTATGGGTATTTAACGATGATGTTCTCCACCCGATCCGGCCCCGTAGAAACGATATGGACCGGCGCACCACATAACTCTTCCATGGCAGCCAGGTAGCTGCGTGCATTGTCCGGCAGATCGTCCATCGAGGTCGCTCCGCGTGAAGATTCTGTCCAGCCCGGGAAGGTTTCGTAAACAGGTTCGAGATCGGCCCAGCTGTGGGAATCCAATGGCGGGGCATCCAGCAGTTCGCCGTTGAGGCGGTACGCGGTGCAGATCTTGAGTTCTTCGAAACCATCCAGCACATCCAGCTTGGTCACGCAGAAGCCGGTGACACCGTTGAGGTTAACCATTCTGCGCAGTGCCACAGCATCCAGCCAACCGCAGCGCCGGGCGCGCCCGGTGGTTGCGCCGAACTCATCGCCGCGGCGGGCCAGGCGCTCGCCGGTTTCATCAAACAACTCGGTCGGGAACGGGCCGCCACCCACGCGGGTGACGTAGGCCTTGGTGATGCCCAGCACATAGTCGATGGCGTTTGGCCCCACGCCTGCACCGGTGCAGACACCGCCGACGGTGGTGTTGGAGGAAGTCACGTAAGGATAGGTACCGTGGTCGATATCCAGCAGGCTGCCCTGGGCGCCTTCGAACATAACCCGCTTGCCGCTGTCACGCAGTTCATACAGCCGGCCGCTGACGTCTGCGACCTGCTCCCTGAAGTAGTTTCCAAGCTCCAGAGCCTCGTCCAGCATGGCATCCACGGATAGCGCCTCCATCCCGAACCGTTGGGTCAGGACGAAATTGTGGAAATCCAGGATATGTTCAATTTTTTCGCGCAAACCGTCGGGGTTGAGCAAATCTGAGGTTCTCAAACCCCGGCGTGCGACTTTGTCTTCGTAGGCCGGCCCGATGCCGCGACCGGTGGTGCCAATGGCACGGTCGCCACGTGCTTCTTCACGGCCTCGATCCAGCATTTCATGCCACGGCATGATGATGGCGCAGGCGGGCGAGATACTGATTCGGGAGCGAACCTCCAGGCCCTTGGCCTCGAGTTCTTCGATTTCCTTACGCAGCGCTTTCAGCGACAACACGACGCCGTTGCCGATGAAGCATTCGACTTCAGGCTGTAAAATGCCGGAAGGAATCAGGTGAAGGACGGTTTTGTGTCCGTCGATGACCAGTGTATGTCCGGCGTTATGACCACCCTGGAATCGCACCACGGCGTCGGCGTCCTGGCTGAGCAGGTCTACGATTTTTCCTTTACCCTCATCACCCCATTGGGTTCCGAGTACTACGATGCTGTTATTCATGTTGGCTCAATGAAGAAATTGCAAAAAGAAAGCGCCGGCCAGCATGCTGATGATGCCACCGACGCGTATGGTTTTAGGATTGATCTGTGACAGGTCCTGCATGGTCTTTTGCCAGAACCTTGGCGCAATAACCGGTAGCAAACCCTCGATGATGAGCACCAGGGCAAACGCCGCCATCAGATCCTGGATCAGCACGACCTCGACCGTCTACTGTTCTTCCACTTTATTTCCGCTGCCGAAATAGTCGAAGAAGCTCGATTCCGGATTCAGCACCATGACATCGGAGCTATTTCCAAACGCATTTCCGTAAGCCCGCAGACTGCGGGAAAATGTGTAGAACTCCGGGTCCTGGCCGAAGGCGGTGGCGTAGATATCGGTGGAAACGGCATCGCCTTCACCACGCAACTTCTGTCCGTCACGTTCCGCTTCAGCCAGCAGGACCTGGACTTCACGGTCAGCGTTAGCACGGATCCTTTCGGCCGACTCACGTCCTTCAAAACGGTACAGATTGGCTTCTTTCTGGCGGTCAGCAGCCATGCGGCGGAATACCGATTCACGCACGTCGTCAGGCAGTTCAATCGCCTTGATGCGCACGTCCACCACTTCGATACCAAACTCGGCGGCCGCGATGTTGGCTTCACGGGCGATGTCCTGCATGGTCGAAACGCGCTGCTCGGAAATCACCTCTTTCAGGGTACGGCTGGCGATCTGGTTGCGGATACGATCCTTGACGATACTGTCCAGGCGATTCAACGCAACCCGCTCATTACCCTGTGTAGAGGTGTAGAACTTGGTCACATCGACGATGCGCCACTTGACGAAGGAATCGACGGAGAGGAATTTCTGCTCCGAGGTGAGCATCTGCTCGGCATTGGTATCCAGCGTGAGCAAGCGGTTATCAAACTTGCGCACGTTATTGACGAACGGCACCTTGACTTGAATCCCCGGCGTGTAGTCGGACTTCACGATACGGCCCAACTGGAACTTGATGGCATATTCCGTCTCGGTGACGATGAACAGGCTGGAAATCCCCAGCACACCCAGTGCAACAATCAGTATCAATACGATGGGACTTTTCATTGTCTACCCTCCCTGCGCGAGGTTCGGTTGGTCGCGGCGTTTTCACCCTGCGGACCCTGTTCAGGTGTGACGATCGGCGGCATCAAAGCGCGCCCGCCACTGCCGCCGCCACCCAGTTGGTCCAGCGGCAGATACAACACGTTGCCACTGCTGTCGGTATCCAGCAGCACCTTCTGGGAACGTGCATACACGTTTTCCATGGTTTGCAGGTACAGCCGCTTGCGGGTGATATCCGGGGCTTTCT
>CAYUBS010000126.1:0-8702 GCA_964443145.1 uncultured Wenzhouxiangellaceae bacterium
CTCCGGTGATGCCTTCCTGGAACCCATCGCGGTATCCAGGAGCCTGGAGGAAGCCCTGCGCCTGCTGGAAGAAGACAACGACCTCAGCCAGGTGTTGGGTAACCACTTTGTGAAGGCATATTGTGCGGTCAAGCGGGAGGAATTTGAGGCGTTCAATAAGGTGATCAGTTCGTGGGAGCGGGAATACTTACTCCTGAACGTCTGAAAGCCCGGAGTCCGTGTGCTGTGTTAAGCTGCCTCTCAAGGCCAATTTGTTTAATTTTAATTAGAATCTTTTACCATGCCAAAAGAGATGGGAAAGCAGGCCTTGGACAACACAATTGGGAGAGCACACAGTGAAAATACGAAATTATTATTTGTTCGTTTTTATGGCAGCATTGTTACCACTACAGGTGGCCACTGCACAGGACAATGACGATGTACTTGAAGAGATTACCGTCACCGGCAGCCGGGCTTCATTCTCATCAGCACAGGATGCACCGGTTCCCATAACCGTACTGAGCAATGAAATGCTGAGCAATACGGGTGCGACCGAGCTGGGACGCGCGATCCAGATGGCTGCACCTTCTTTCAACTTCTCAAGCTCATCAATCAGTGATGGTACGGATGCATTGCGTCCGGCTACCTTGAGAGGCCTGGGCCCGGATCAGACCCTGGTCCTGATCAATGGAAAACGGCGCCATACGAGTGCCTTGATCCACGTGAATACTTCGGTGGGCCGCGGTACGGCAGGCACCGACATGAACGCCATACCAATCTCCGCCGTCAAACGGGTGGAAGTGTTGCGGGACGGCGCTGCCGCTCAGTATGGCTCGGATGCCATTGCCGGCGTGATCAATATCATCCTCAAGGATTCCGATGTTGATGGCCTGGCCAGTGTGGAATATGGCTCAACTTTTGATGGCGATGGAGACACCGTGGTCGGCTTTGCCAACAAGGGATTTGCGCTGGGTTCAGACGGATTTCTCAACCTGACGTACGAATACCGTAACCGTGATGCAACCAATCGCGCCGGACTGGACGGTACCCGCCAGTACCCTTGCACAGACGGCACCGATATTGACTACGGTTGCTCGACCATCACCACGCTTGATCCGCGTGAAGAGACTTTTAATCGTCAGAGTTTCCGTATCGGTGACGCCGATTCAAAACAAAATGCCCTGGTCGCCAACATGGGCGTGGTTGCTGGCATGGGTGAGGTATACGGGTTCATAACGTATTCAGACCGTAAGGGCCAGTCCGGCGGCTTCACTCGTACAGCGAACAATGCAGGCGGAACGGTCCTGGATATTTATCCGGACGGCTTCCTGCCCCTGATCAACTCCAAGATCAAGGACTTTAGTGCCTTCGGGGGCTACGATTGGTCAACAAACTCGGGCTGGGACTTTGATATCAGCGCGGGTTATGGCAAGAATACGTTCGAATTCATCATCAGCAATTCTCTTAACGCTTCCTTTGGCCCAGCCAGCCCGACCACGGCTAACGCAGGCAAACTGCAGCTGGATCAAACCACGATCAACTTCGATTCCAGCAAATTGTTCGATGGCGGAAATATTCCTGTCAACGTGGCCTGGGGTGGTGAATATCGCCAAGAGGGCTACAAAATCAAACCCGGTGATCCTGTTTCATACGAGAACGGCGGGGCTCTCAATCCGGTCACCATGACGCCTTACTCTCCGGGATTCCAGGTCTTTAGGGGATTTTCGCCAAATGAGCAAGTTAATGAGGATCGCCACAGCTGGGGTATTTATGCTGACCTGGAATCACAGATTACCGACAAATTCCTGTTGACAGGCGCAGTGCGATACGAAGACTGGAGTGATTTCGGCAGTACCTGGAACTGGAAAGTCAGTGGCCGTTATGACATCACTGAAACCTTCGCTCTGCGTGCCGCGGCCAATACCGGTTTCCGGGCGCCAAGCATGCAACAGCAGTATTTCAACAGCATCAGTACTCAATTTGTTTCCGGACCGGGCGGCGACCTGGTTCCAGAGGAGCGCGGCACATTCCGAAATGACAGCGCCGTTGCTACAGCCCTTGGCATTCCGCAACTGCAGGAAGAGACCTCTGACAACTATTCCTTCGGTGTCATTTGGAATCCGACCGATACCGTCAACATCACGGTCGATTACTTCAGCATCAAGATCAAGGACCGCGTTGTCCTTTCCGGCGCGATCTCTGCAAGCAACCCCAACGTTCCAGAGGAGATCAGAGATGCTCTGCTGGATAACAACATTACCGCAGCACAGTTCTTCACCAATGCCGGCCAAACCAAGACAACCGGAGTCGAAGCCGTGCTGACCTGGGCGAAGCCGCTGGATAACGGCGGTATGTTCACGCTGGACACCGCTGCAGCCTGGATCAGTACTGATGTTTCCGATAACGTCAACACTGACGGATTACTGGAAGGGCTGGAAGATGTCATCTTCACTTCGCAGGATCGCTCGATCATTGAAGAATGGCAGCCCAAATCACGTGCCTTTGTAACCGGTACCTACTCCATCAACAACTGGGTTTTTCTGGCCCGCGTCAATTACTTTGGCACATACACAGTTGAAGAAGGCAATGGCGATCGCCAGAAATTTGGCTCCAAGGTCTTTCCGGACATCATGGCTGAATACATTTTTGGCGATTCGGGATTTTCCATACAGGGCGGCGCCAACAATCTGACTGATACCAAACCGGATAAAAACCTTATAGGCCAGTCGCGTGCCGGCTCGATCCCCGGGATTGTGGATTCACCGGGTGTCTTCACATATTCACGCCGCGCAGCGCCCTTCGGCTTCAACGGTGGTTACTGGTATTTGAGAGCCAACTACCGGTTCTGACCGGCTTGCAGGCAAACAGATCATTCGGCCCCGCTTGCGGGGCCGAAATCATTACGGCCTATGCGGTTTATACGCCGCCACGAACCTCCAATGACTTGACCTATCGCAACTGCCGTTTAACTGCCAAATGTTAACTTCAAGTTGCCTTAAACCCTCAATTTCAGGGACACGTTATGAACGAATGTGTACTGCCTGATCCATCCGGGTTTTTTGAAATCCGGTTCGAGTCCATTGGTGGGCTCGGTGCTCATGCGGCTGGCCAGATTCTGGCTCGTGCCGCCGTACTCAAAATGAACCTCAACGGCTCTCATTTTTCTTCCTATGGTTCTGAGAAGAAGGGTTCCGTGGTGCGCTCCTACATCAGGCTGGGTGAAGCCAACAAGCCAATTCGCACCAGTGCGCCCATTGATGCGCCCGATGCTATCGTGGTCTTCCATGGTGCGCTGATGGAACAGGACATGACAATCGCGGGAATGAAAGGTTCCGGCACGCTGATCTTCAATGGCGCTGAAGACGAGGTTCCCGCAATACTCGAGAAGGTGCCTGAAGGCGTGAATTTGGTCCGGATCGACGCCACCAATATTGCGATTGATGAGCTGTCGCGTCCGAATGCCGTGATGTTGGGAACACTGACGGCTACCATTCCGTTTCTGGACGCCACTATCGTTCTGAAAACCCTGACCGAGAAGTTCGCCAAGCGCAATCCACAGGCGGCGGCGGCCAACGAGCGTGCATTCAAGCGTGGCGCCAGCGAATACCAGGTGCTCGAAGGTGTGGGAAAGGGCAGTGGGGATCTCCCAGTCATGCGCTCGAGTCCTGTGCTGGGTTACGAAACGGCGCCGATTGGGGGTGTCATTCCCTATCCGGGTAACACGGTTTCCAATGATCTATCAGCGTCTCGTACCGGCTGGATGCCCCTGTTCACAGAGAAAGAATGTATCCATTGTGGACTGTGCGCGACGGTCTGTCCTGACTTTTGCCTGGTCTGGACCCATGAAACAGACACTGGCGAAGCGCCAAAAATTCGACTCAAAGGCGTTGACTATCAGTACTGCAAAGGTTGCATGCGTTGTATCGAAACCTGCCCGACCGAGGCCATGACGCGCGTGACCGAGACATCGGGGCTGGCGAACCAGCTTCGGGTACCACTTTTTTCCCAGGGCGCCCCCACTAAATGATGTAAATCTTCGGAGAATAAAATGGCCACTGAACTCCATGCTGTCGTGCAAGATCCTGTCGAAACAGGGCATAGGGACGGAATTGTGCGTCAATCGAGAGATTTCCTGAGCGGAAACGAGGCGGCAGCGAGGGCGGCACGGGATATTGGTTTTCACGTGATGGGTTATTTCCCGATCACACCATCCACCGAGGTTGCTGAAACCCTGTCAAAAATGCAGGCTAACGGCGAACACGATATCGTCATGATCCCGGCCGACGGTGAGCACGGTGCAGCGGGTATTTGTTACGGTGCAGCATTGGGTGGTGGACGTGTTCTGAACGCCACTTCATCTCAAGGATTATTGTACTCACTGGAACAACTTCCTGTTCAGTCCTCTACCCGGGTTCCGATGGTTCTGAACGTTGCAACCCGGGCCATTTCCGGCCCGCTGGATATCCGTTGCGATCATTCGGATATCTACTTTGCGCTGAACACCGGCTGGATCATCCTGCTGGCCCGCGAGCCACAGGCTGTGTACGACATGAACCTGGCAGCCATCCGGATTGGTGAGCAGGCTGATGTGCGTCTGCCCGTGTTGGTTGCCTACGACGGCTTTTTTACCAGCCATCAAAAACGGCGTGTCGAGCTGATCGAAGACAAAGAGGCGCTGAAGAATTTCCTTGGAACCCCGAATACGCCTTTTACGGCACTGGATCCGAAGCATCCGGTTACGTTCGGTCCCTACATGAACGACCCCGACCTGATCAACAACAAGAAACAGCATTCGCTGGCGATGGAGGCTGCACGTCGCGTTATTCCCGAGGTCTTCGAGGAACTGGCAGAGCTGACCGGCCGGCATTATCCCGTTTTGGACGCTTACCGCATGGATGACGCGGATGTCGCCGTGGTGCTGTTGAATTCGGCCGCTGAGACTGCAAAAGAGGTGGCGGACCGCCTGCGCACCGAAGGCCGGAAGGCCGGTGTGTTGTCGCTCAACGTGTTGCGGCCTTTCCCAACGGAATTGATTCGCAAAGCGCTGTCTGACGTCAAGGCTGTGGTGGTTGGCGACCGCGCTGATTCCTACGGTGCCGACGGTGGCAACCTGTCACTGGAGCTGCGCGCCGCGATCCAGGTTGACCCGGACAACCATACGCGGGTGTTAACCCGTATCTATGGGCTGGGTGGTAAGGACTTTGACGACAGCGATGCAGAAGACTTTTTCAACCAGGCGCTGGAAACCATGGAGACCGGGCAGGTCAAAGAGGTCTTTGCCTATCACGGCACTTATGCCGGTGATCCTGAGAAGACGGTAGCTCCCGGACTGCCCCCGATTGAAAAGTCTGAGGTTACCCGCGGCATGGCCAAAGTGAAGGAGAACCTGGAGACGGGCAAGCTGGACGTTGAGCTGAAACCCCTGTGGGCCATGGCCGAAGTACCCAGCCGGATTGCTCCGGGGCACGGCGCCTGTCCGGGTTGCGGTGCGTTCCCGGTTCTGCACCAGATATTCAGCGTGCTGGAAGGCGATATCGTGGTGTTGTTCCAGACCGGTTGCGCGATGGTTGTCACCACCGGCTATCCCAAGACTGCGCATCGGATAACCTATGTTCATAACCTGTTCCAGAACGGGGCGGCGACACTGTCCGGCCTGGTCGAGATGTATCACGAGTTGATGCGGCGCGGTGAACTGCCCGATTCACCGGACATCACCTTCGTCATGGTCACCGGAGACGGGGGTATGGATATCGGGATGGGGGCAGCGTTGGGTGCGGCCCACCGTAACCACCACATGATGATTTTTGAGTATGACAACCAGGGCTATATGAACACCGGCGCCCAGCTCTCGTACTCAACGCCATTGGGTCACCGGACCTCAACCAGTGAGGTCGGGTCCAGCAGGAAAGGGAAGGCATCGCACCACAAAGACACTGCACAGATTTTCGCAGCGGCTCATTTGCCATATGTATTTACGGCCAGTGAAGGCTATCCGGAAGACCTGATGCGCAAGGCTGCCAAGGCGCAGTGGTATGCGAAAAATGAAGGCATGACCTACGGCAAGATCCTGTCGTTCTGTCCGCTCAACTGGACCACCACCGATGATGCCGCGGAATCGGTACTGCAGGTTGCGATCGATTCCTGCTTCTTCCCGATTTACGAGGTGGAGCGGGGCAAGACCCACATCACCTATGACCCCGAACTGCTGGGCCGGCGGCGCAGTATTACCGAGTGGCTTGGGCGCATGGGTAAGACCAAGCACCTGTTGGCGGAAGGAAATGAGCAGCGTCTGGCGTCAATTGAGGAAGAGGCCGAGCGGCGCTGGCGCCGAATCAAAGCCATGCACGAACATCCGGAGCTGTGAACCATGGTCAAAATCATTGAAAAACGTCCGCTTACGCCAATCACCAGCCTCTACCGCGTTGAAGCACCCCTGATCGCAAGAGCCGCCCGTGCGGGCCAGTTCGTCATTGTCCGGGTGCGCGAAGGCGGTGAACGTATTCCGCTTACCATCACCGATTATGATCCCGAAAACGGTTTAATTACTATTGTCGTTCAGGAAGTCGGCGCCACCACCTGCAGACTGGGCGAACTCGAAGTGGGCGATGAGATTCTGGATATGGTCGGCCCGCTTGGCGAAGCGCCGGATATCCCAACCGGCGGGCACATTGTGGGCGTGGGTGGCGGTTATGGCGCGGCTGCGATGTTGTGCCTGATGCGGGAACTCCGTGACCGTGGCGAGAACACCACCATCGTGATGGGCGCACGCGAAAAAGACCTGTTGATCCTGGCAGATGAGCTGGGTGAGATCTGCAACAACGTGGAAATCTGCACCGATGATGGCTCAGCCGGTTTTAAAGGTTTTGTCACCGAGCGTCTGCAGCAAATGATCGATGGCGACCCACCCGGGCGACCGGATTATGTTATTTCCATCGGGCCGATGCCGATGATGCGGGCGGTCGAGAAGACAACCCGTGCCGCGGATATTGCAACCACGGCATCGCTGGATCCGCTGATGATCGATGGCACGGGGATGTGCGGCGGTTGTCGCGTCACTGTGGGTGGTGAAGTCCGGTTCGCCTGCGTTGACGGGCCATTTTTCGATGCCCACGAGGTCGACTTCGACGAAGCGGTCTCGCGCAGCAAGATGTATGTGAAAGAAGAGAGAAAAGCGGCCGCCTGCCAGCGGTCTGCCCATGGAGCAGCCTGATGCCTGTAAAACGCGCTGATAAAACCCCGATGCCGGTTCGCGAACCCGAGATGCGGGCTCATGATTTTGAAGAGGTCAATGAAGGCTACTGCTTCTCGCACGCGATGTTCGAAGCTGAACGCTGCCTGCGCTGCCAGGATCCGGTGTGCATAGACGGGTGCCCGGTACGGGTGCCGATTGCGGACTTCATGCATGCCATTGCCGCGGGTGATATGCCCATGGCGGCCAGTATTTTGCGTGCTGCCAACCCGTTGGCAGCCATCTGCGGCCGGGTGTGCCCGCAGGAAGCCCAGTGTGAGATGAAATGCCACATGACCAAGCGCTTTGGGCCAGTGGCGATTGGCCATCTTGAACGCTACGTGACTGATTGGGAGATGGAGCAACCCGCGAACGATGAGGTTGCAGAACCCTGGAGGGACGAGAAAATAGCGATCGTCGGTTCCGGCCCGTCGGGCCTGGTGTGTGCCGGCGAACTGGCCCGGATGGGTTACCACGTCACCGTATACGAAGCCTTGCACGCCGCGGGTGGCGTACTGCGCTACGGCATTCCTGAGTTCCGTCTGCCCAACGCAATTCTGGACTGGGAACTGAAGTCACTGGAAAAACTGGGCGTAGAGTTCGTCAATAACGTGATCATCGGCAAGACCATCAAGCTCGACGACCTGTTTGGTGAGATGGGTTACTCCGCGGTATTTATCGGCACCGGTGCAGGCCTGCCCAAGTTTATGGGTATCCCGGGCGAGAGCCTGAACGGGGTTTACTCGGCCAACGAATTCCTGACCCGCATCAATCTGATGCAGGCCTTTGAATTCCCGCACTCGGAAACCCCGCTGAAAGTCGGTAACCGCGTGGCCGTGATCGGCTCCGGCAACACGGCCATGGATGCGGTACGTTCCGCCCTGCGCCTGGGTGCCGAACATGCAATGGTGGTTTATCGGCGCAGTGAAAATGAGATGACTGCGCGGGTTGAGGAATATCATCATGCCATCGAAGAAGGCGTTGAGTTTCATTGGCTGACCAACCCGATCGAAGTGCTGGGCGAGGACGGCTGGGTGACCGGGCTCAAGTGCATGCGTATGGAGTTAGGTGAGCCGGACGAGTCCGGCCGGGCCCGTCCTGTCCCGATCGAAGGCTCCGAGTTTGTTTTCCCGGTCGACAACGTCGTGCTGTCCATCGGCACCCGACCGAACCCACTGCTTTCCAAAGCAACCCCCGACCTGCGCACCCACTCCTGGGGTGGTCTGCTGGTTGACGAGCGCGAAGTCGAGACCAGCATTCACCGGGTTTATGCCGGCGGTGACGCCGTAACCGGCGCGGCCACAGTGATCCTGGCGGCCGGCGCAGGCAAACACGCGGCAGAGGCAATCCACTCAGACCTAACTAAAGACGCGGCATAACCGCCGGCTTTTTTGGCATTGGAGCGGGGTGTTTGGAGGGGAGGGTTTGCCCTGTCCGGGACACGCTCTAGACATCCCTGTTCGCTCAGAACCCGTTCCCGACGGGTTATGGTCCC
>CAYUBS010000127.1:0-8660 GCA_964443145.1 uncultured Wenzhouxiangellaceae bacterium
GTACACCGGGTGATTACGGCAGAGGTCGAGGGCGGCCTGTTTGGCTTTTTGTTCTACCTCGGCGTTGCCGACGTTGTCGAGCACGTCGCAGATGACTCCAGCCAGTTGCTGGCAATCTTCCACGTTGAACCCGCGGGTTGTTACTGCCGGGGTTCCCAGGCGCAGGCCGCTGGTTACAAAGGGTGAGCGGGGTTCGCCGGGTACCGTGTTCTTGTTAAGCGTGATGTATGCCCGACCAAGTGATTCTTCAGCATCCTTGCCGGTGAAACCCATACCGATCAGGTCGATCAGCAACAGGTGGTTGTCGGTACCGCCTGAAACGATCTTGTAACCGCGTTCCAGGATGACAGCAGCCATCGCGCGTGCATTGTCGATCACGTCGCGCTGGTAGACCTTGAACTCCGGGTCAAGTGCTTCCTTGAAAGCGACCGCCTTAGCCGCGATGGCATGCATCAGGGGACCGCCCTGGGTGCCGGGAAACACCAGTGAATTGAGCGCCTTTTGCATCTTCTCGTCGCCGCTGGAAAGAATGATTCCACCCCTGGGTCCTCGCAAGGTTTTATGCGTGGTTGAGGTAACAACGTGTGCGTGCGGTAACGGGTTCGGGTACAAGCCGGCTGCCACCAGGCCTGCAACGTGTGCCATGTCGACCAGGAACCAGGCACCAACCGAGTCTGCGATTTCGCGCATCCTGGCCCAGTCGATGTGCCGTGAATAGGCAGAGAAACCGCCAATCAGCAATTTAGGGCGGTGTTCCTGCGCCAGGTTTTCGATCAGGTCGTAGTCGATCATGCCGGTTTCAATGTTGATGCCGTACTGGACTGCGTTGAACAGCTTGCCGGAAAAATTGACCGGGCTGCCATGAGTCAGATGGCCTCCCTCATTGAGGCTCATTCCAAGAATGGTATCGCCGGGGTCGAGCAAAGCAAGATAGGCGGCCGCGTTGGCCTGAGAACCTGAATGAGGCTGCACATTGGCATAGCTGGCGCCGAACAACTCTTTTGCGCGCTCCCGTGCCAGGTGCTCTGCCTGGTCAACAAATTCACAGCCACCGTAATAGCGCTTGCCCGGATAGCCCTCGGCGTATTTGTTGGTCAGGACTGAGCCCTGGGCCTCTAAAACCCTTGGACTGGCATAGTTTTCGGAGGCAATCAGTTCGATATGCTCCTCCTGCCTGACCCGTTCCGCGGCGATCGCGTCGGCCAGTTCGTCATCAAATCCTCTAATGCGAAAGCTTTGGTCAAACATTGCGTGTTCCGAATCCTTTTTATTTTTGAAATACAGCGTTCAATTCTAACATTTTTGCGCTATTGACCGTCGATTCAGAATTTAGCAGGTTAAGGTCCGCAACATCTGGACCCGGCAGCAGGCATCACGCATAATTTGCCCCGAAAACGTTCATTCAGCACACGGAAAATATAATGGCTCAATACATTTACACGATGATCGGGGTGAGTAAGACCGTTCCCCCGAACCGGACCATCATTAAGGACATATCGCTGTCTTTTTTTCCAGGGGCCAAAATAGGCCTGCTGGGACTCAATGGCGCCGGCAAGTCGACCGTGCTGCGCATCATGGCCGGCGAGGACCCGGATTTTGACGGTGAATCCCGTCCACAACCCGGTACACGCATTGGCTACCTGCCACAGGAACCCGTGCTGGACGACAGCAAGACCGTGCGGGAAGTCGTAGAGGAAGGCGTTGGGGAAGTTCGCGACCTGTTGACCCGTTTCGACGAAATCAGCATGAAGTTCGCCGAACCGATGGATGATGACGCAATGACTGCCCTGCTCACCGAACAAGCAGAATTGCAGGATGCTATCGAGGCTGCCAACGGCTGGGAACTGGAACGCACCCTGGAAATTGCCGCCGATGCACTCAGACTCCCGGAATGGGACGCGGCGATCAAGCACCTGTCCGGTGGCGAACGCAGGCGGGTTGCATTGTGCCGTTTGCTGCTTTCCAGCCCCGACATGCTGCTGCTGGATGAGCCCACCAACCACCTTGATGCAGAGTCTGTCGGCTGGCTGGAGCGGTTCCTGACCGAGTTTCCTGGAACCGTCGTGGCGATTACGCATGACCGCTACTTCCTGGACAACGCAGCCGAGTGGATTCTCGAACTTGACCGCGGCTACGGCATTCCCTGGGAAGGCAACTACTCTTCCTGGCTGGAGCAGAAAGAAGCCCGTTTACTGCAGGAAGATGGCCGCGAACGTGCTCGCAAACGCTCCATCCAGTCCGAGCTCGAATGGGTCCGGTCCAATCCCAAGGGGCGTCGCGCGAAAAGCAAGGCACGGCTGCAGCGATTTGAGGAGCTGAACTCACAAGACCACCAGCAACGTAACGAAACGCATGAAATCTTTATCCCACCAGGCCCGCGCCTGGGCAACCAGGTGGTCGAGATCGAAAATCTGCGCAAGGGCTTTGGTGACCGCCTGCTGATCGATGATTTGAGCTTCAGCATCCCCCCAGGGGCTATCGTGGGCGTTATCGGTGGTAATGGTGCCGGCAAATCAACGCTGTTCCGGATACTGACCGGTGACGAACAGCCCGATAGCGGCCAGGTCACCATGGGCCCGACCGTCGATCTGGCCTATGTCGACCAGAGTCGGGATAGCCTGGATGGGGATCGCAGTGTGTGGGAAGAAATCTCCGACGGCGCGGAATTCATCCAGGTTGGCACCTATAAAACCCCATCGCGAGCCTATGTCGGACGATTCAATTTTCGTGGCTCGGAACAGCAAAAAAGGGTCAAAGACCTGTCCGGTGGTGAGCGCAACCGGGTCCACCTGGCGAAGCTGCTGCGCTCCGGTGGCAACCTGTTGCTGCTGGATGAGCCTACCAATGATCTTGATGTCGAGACCCTGCGTGCACTGGAAGAAGCGCTACTGGAATTTCCTGGCTGCGCCGTTGTAATTTCTCATGACCGTTGGTTCCTGGATCGCATCGCCACGCATATGCTGGCTTTCGAGGGCGACAGTCACGTGGAATGGTTCGAGGGCAATTATTCGGAATACGAAGCAGACCTTAAGCGCCGCATCGGTGACGATGCCGATACCCCGCACCGGGTGAAGTACCGCCCACTTACGGGCTAATGGTTGTTCAGATACCTGGCTGGAAGCGCTCTGCTTGCGGCGGAATTTTGAAATCTTCAAGCCGCGGTTCGAATGACCGCGGCTGAAAACCCAACGCACTACGCAGTGGTTCGTCATCAAACGCCATGTCGATATTCTGCCGGCGCACCATCTCTGCATTGACCCCGCGAAAAGCGGGAAGAACAGTGGCAACCCGCACCGCAGCGCTCAGCATGGCCGGTGGCAGCCCAACAGTGCGCACGCCGCCACCACAGGCTGCTGCGATCCGTTTAGCCATTTCCCCATAGGCAAGGGTGCTACCGCCACAAGCCACACTCTCCAGGTGAATAGCCTGCTCCGCCAGTAGCGCACTAACAGCCACAGCCGCCAGATCATCCGCATGAACGGGCTGGCGTAAACCAGCCGCTTTACCCGCCAGGGGAATAATGCCGAAACGCGCTCCAAACCTGGCCAGAAGGCTGATGTTATGATCCAACCCGCAGCCATAGATCATCGTAGGCCGCAGTAATAAAAGTGCTATACCATCCTTTTCGCAGCGTGCCTTGAGCCTCTCCTCGTCCTCGCGTATGCACGCCATGTGCAGACCCTCAGCGCGGTTTCTCGATGCCACCTTGGTGACCACGCTACTGGTACTGAACGCCACCACACGTTTCAATCCACGGTGGCGCCTGACCAGGGCAAGTGCCAGGTCCAGCGGCCCACAGGACACCAGGTGTCTGACAGATGTCCGTTCCCAGCCCGGCGGTTCGCCGCTACTAACGGATTCTGGTTCAACCCGATGCCAACGAACCCCTGAACGCTCGCAACTTGCAGGAATACGGCGACTGAGCGCCAGCACACTGAATCCTGCCTCCATCAGGCGCGGCAGCAGAAATACACCCAGTTGGCTGGTAGCGCCGCTAACGAGTACGGTTTGAGTCATCAGAGGCTCCCTAACGCCGCAACCATACAAACGGGAGTGCCAGGGTAAAACGCAACCAGATTCCACTAATCACCAGCCAGCGAACGGGCAACGCATAGCGTGCGGCCTGGAATTTCTTGAAAAATCGTTGCATGCCAAGGTGTTTTTGCCAGTGCACCCAGAACGGGCGACTGCTGCTGGAAATTCCCTGGTCGTGAAAAACACGGGCCGCAGGTACGAATAGACAGTGAAAGCCCTCCTGGCGAAAACGATACATCAAATCCAGGTCTTCGCAATGCAGGCCATATGATGCATCCATGCCATCGACAGCGCAAAATTCAGATTGCCGTATCAGCATGCAGGCACCTGACACTGCCTCAGCCACTACTGTCTCAGCCGGGAGCCTGGCATCCACTTCGACGCCTGCGAAAGCAGGTATCCAGCGGTGCAAACCGGACAGTCCCGAAAAAGTCAGAAAGGATTTCCACGGATCGGGAAAGCGGCGCAGGGTAGCGCGCATGATGTGACCGGAATCATCGATCACGGCAGGTCCTGCCAGGGCGGCCCCGGAGTCCAACTCCAGGGCTTCGACCAGCCTGGCCAGGGAGCCGGGGCGCATCTCGCAATCCGGGTTCAGAATGAGCAGGAAATCTACGCGGCAATCTAGCTGACCGGCCACCCCGTTTACGGCGCGTGCAAATCCCAGGTTCTGTTCATTACGTACAATCGACAGATCGTCAACATCACCCAGCGCAAGCTCCAGCGCCTCCACACTACCGTCCGAAGATGCATTGTCGCTGACGGTGATTCGAACCGGGATTTCCTGGGACAGCACCGAGTGAACACAGCGCATCAACGCTTCACCAGCGTTGTAATTGATGATGACGACATCAACGGCCGCCCTTGCGGTGGCTGCCTGCATCAGGGCCTGCCCAGCAAGCGACTCCACCAGCCAGGACGGGGCGGCCCGTTCTCAAGCGATTCCTTCAGCTCTTTTATCTCGCGGTCCTTTTCTTCCAAGAGAGCACCAGCAGACATATTCTTGCGAATCTCGTGATAGTAATGCTCGTACACCGATTCGGTTGCGTCATCAAATAGTTGCAAGCCGTTCTCGATCGCTGGAAGAAACCGCTCTTCAGCCGCGCATACTGCGATCAGGTAGACCGCCGGATGACCGGGCTGTGGAAAGCTACCAGTCTGTCCATCACGCTCCTGCTGGAAAACAACCCCCGGTGCCTGCTCAAGTGACCAGATTGCCGACTGAAATATCAGCTTATGTCCCCACAGGCGGAATGCTGGATAGAATGCCTGTAGCAATGACTCAAAATCATCGCGGTACAGCTCGCGCAGGTGGAACTCATTTTGGTTCTTTTGCTGGTCTGTGTAAATTGCCTTATCAGGCGTCGACAGAAGCAGAAAACCCTGGGGTTTCAAAACCCGCCTGAACTCTGCCATCAACCCCTGGTGGTCTTCCAGGTGCTCCAGGGTCTCGAATGAGACCACTGTATCGAATTCATCATCGTCAAAAGGTAGATGCACGCAGTCGGCAGTGACAAATTCCAGGTTATCGCTTTGATAGCGCGATTGCGCGTGCCCAACGACCTCGGCCGACAGGTCCACCCCGGTCACTGATGAGGCTTCGGTCGCCATTAAAGCCGAACCATAGCCTTCTCCACAGGCCGCATCCAGGACCTTTCGGCCAGTGACCAGTCCGCGTGCAAAGACGTAGCGGTGATAGTGTTCGTACCAGATCTCACGGACGCATTCAGGCGTGAACCGTTCTCCGGTAAATTCCAGGGGCTTGGACAACTTACTCTCCGTTGAAGATCCTGCCATTAGGCGATTCTAACCCAAAGAAACTCCTGACTGCTGCAGTGCGTCCAGTAACGCCAGGCGCAACCCGGAAAGAGGATCCTCTGTAATAAACTTCTGCACCCGCGCCAGGTAGCCCGGATGGCGTGACAGCAACCTTTGCATACTTGACTCGTCCGGCTTGAGTCCAAGGGGCGCGAATGAACGGCCGCCCAGGTGGACCACGTAGACATCACTGCACAGCACGTTTCGCAGCCCGGCCTGCGCCACGCGCATGGAGAAGTCATTTTCCTCGCCGTAGCCACGCCCAAACAGCTCTTCGTCAAACAGCCCGATACGTTCAATCGCTGACCGGGCGATGGCCATGCAGAACCCAACAGCCGTTGGCATATCCGGATATTCGACCGTGCACTGCTTAGCCAAAACCAGCGCTACTGCTTCAGGGTCTGGCGGTACCGGATTGGCCTTGCAGAATTCGGGTATGGAGACGATCTCTCCATTATTCGTCCACGGAGTAGCTGTGGCGATGGAAGAATCAGATGCCAGGCACCTCTGCAGACCCTGGAGCCATCCCTGCGTCACTTCTGTATCCGAATTGAGCAGCACCACATCATTCTGGCTTAACTGCATACCGCGGTTTGCAGTTGCGACAAAACCCAGGTTTTGCGCGTTTGCCTTGAATACCCAGCCGGGAATGGACATATGCGCCCAGGTTTCGAGCAAAGCCCGGGTTGTGACATCCGGCGAGGCATCATCAATAACGATCACTTGCGTGCCTGGCGGCACCGTTGCACGAACACTGCGCAGGCAACACTCGACTTCGTCAGGAGCGTTGTAGACCGGGATGACAACCGATATTGTCTGGGAAACCGGCATGTCAGCTGGTGCCACTATTTTGTATTCCATCGATGCGGCAAACGGATCATACCCAATTCCCGGCTTGCTCCGGAAACACTGAAGCGGAGTTCTGCCGTATCACACAAACGAATACCCTGCGGGTCCATTGCATGACCCCGTATGGAGTAGCTGCCGGGAAGCAGGGGCAGGCCTTCGAAGCAGATTCGAAACCGGTAATGTTTGTCGTCCAGTTGCTCAGGCTCAACCTGGTCATAGTCCGAAGCCACGCCGTAGACCGGGGTGCCGTCTGCCCGCATTACTCCGAACAAAGCCACCGGCGGTGTGCCATCCGGTGAGCGTAGCACCAGTTCCGCCCTGAGGTCGTCACCGTATTCCAGCACCAGTGAACCGTCATCACCTTGTTGTGGCAGCACGAAATCACTGATGTTGTAAAGCCCGCTATCACCACGCTGAGCCTGGCGATCGCGCCTTTCCGCGGCACTGCGCTCCTCGTGATAGGCCAGATACGACTGCGTAACCGGAAAGACGTCGCCCAACTCGCGTGCATGGCCCTCGTGCAACCACAGGGCCTGGCGGCACAACTTCTGAACCAGGTACATGCTGTGAGAGACCATAAGCAGGGTATTGCCCTGCTCCAGGAAAGACTCGATCCATCGGATGCACTTTTTCTGGAATGACTCATCCCCGACGGCAAGCACTTCATCGGTGATCAACAGTTCCGGGTTGGAAGCCGCCACGACAGCAAATCCCAGGCGCACAACCATTCCGGAGGAATAGTGTTTTACCGGCTCATAGACATTATCGCCTATATCCGCAAAAGCCAGGATGCTATCGAGGTTCTTGTCCAGTTCGCTGGAACTCATTCCCAGTAACGCTGATTTCATTCGGACATTGTCTATGCCGGAAAACTCGGGCTGAAAACCCGCCCCTAATTCCAGCAGTGCTGCCATACGGGCATTGACTTCGACACTGCCGCGGCTGGGGCTGATTACCCCGGTCAGTATCTTGAGCAGCGTCGACTTACCGGCGCCATTCTCGCCGATGATGCCAAAAGACTGGCCAGGTGTTACCTCCAGGCTCACATCGTGCAGTACTTCCGCACCCTCAAGAATTTCGTTCCCCGTCATCAGAGAAGCGAAAGCGCGCAGGCGCTCGCGTGGGCGGTGCACCCGTGGATAAAACTTGGAAACGCCTTGCAGACGAATCAGCGGCTTCATCAGAGAAAATCCTCGAAGTGCGAACTGAAGCGCCTGAAAAAGATCAGCGAGCCCCAGAACACCAGCACTGTCAGCACCGGTACCAGCAGATCAAAAACAGACAGCTGGTAATTTCCCAACAGCAGGAAATCGCGTAACCGCCCAACATACCAGGCCATTGGATTGAACTTCATCACCGTTGAGAAGGGCTCAGGCAGTAAGCTGGCACTGTAGATAATCGGTGTAGTAAAAAACCAGAAGGTCATCAGCGGCCCCAGTATTTGCGAGACGTCCCTAATAAATACCTGTAGCGCGCTGACAAACAGGGCCAGTCCGCAAGCAAAGATGTAGAGCAAAACAAGAACAGGAATAGCTGCGAATATGCCCAGCCAGTGAATCGGCGTGCCCATCAACTGCAAAACAATCAGTACGGCCAAATAACCCGCCATGTTCATCAGGAATGTTGCTGTTACCGTAGACAGCGGCAACATCTCACTGGGAAATGCCACCTTCCCAATCAGGGCGGCGTTGGCGCTGATGCAATTAGATGACCGTAAAACAGCTTCGGAAAATGCGGTCCAGGGCCAAAATGCTATGGCCAGGTACGGCACGAAACCACCAGAACCCGCGTCTGGTATTCTGGCCTGGAAAATGGTTGTAAATACGAACGCATAAACCGCCAGCAACGCAAGGGGCTGGAGTATCAACCAGGCAAACCCCGTCAGGTTCTCGAGGTATTCCGTTCTGATGGCCCTGGAGACCAACTGGCGGAAAACATTATTGGTAAAAAGATTCACT
>CAYUBS010000128.1:0-8442 GCA_964443145.1 uncultured Wenzhouxiangellaceae bacterium
GCGCCGACTCGCGTCTGAACTGAACCGGGGCACGGCACAACTGCTCAGGGAGCCCCGACAAAGACTCCCTGCAGCAGTTTGAGGTCAACGAAAGTCGCTCCGCCGACGTCGCCAGCCAGCACCTCGAACCCGGCATCCGGCTCACCCAGCTGATCCAGGACCAGTTCAGCGGCCGAGAAGTCCTGTCCGCGCGTGTAGTCGTTAACCGTGATGATCGTTTTTATCCCGGCCACAATCGCAGCCAGTATTCCATTGTCCGAGTCTTCAATTGCCAGGCAGTCAGAGGCTGGTAAGTTGAGCTGTGCCAGAGCGTAATGATAAACATCCGGCGCTGGTTTCTTGGGACCTACGACGTCACCTGCTGCAATCACTTCAAACCAGCCGACGGAGTCTTTACCCAGCGTTGAGCCCAGCAAGGTCGTGACATTCTCGTAGGTCGTCGTGGTAGCAATGGCCATCCTGACGCCACTTTGGTGAGCCTCCTTCAGCAGGCGCTCCACACCGGGTCGCAATGGTATGCCACCGGCCGCCACCAGCTTCAGGTAAAACCCCTGTTTGGCTGCATGCAGTTCACGAATAAATGCATCCAGTCCATGCTCAGGCGCAAATTCCGGATGCCTATGCTTAATGTAGTAGCGCAGCCGCTCTTTACCACCACTGATCTCGCATAGCTTCTTACCGAGGGCCACATCCCAATACCAGTTCAGGCCAAAGAATTCGAAGGCCTGGTTGAAAGCAACGCGGTGGCCATCCCGCTCGGTATCGGCCAGGGTGCCGTCAAAATCAAAAATAAGTGCTTTCAGCTTGTCCATGTTCGATATATACCCCGTACTTGACACAGGTAGCTTGCAGAAAAATGCGACACGTCTAAAGTACCAAAAGAATCGGGAGTTGCAACTTGAAAAAACCGTTAATCAACTGGCTGAACGCATTAACCCTGGCAATGCTACTCGGCACCACCCCGCTGGCAGCAGACACGCCTCAACTGGTGCTGTTCGTTACCGTCGATCAGTTGCGTGGCGACATGCCAATGCGTTACCTGGATCGACTGGCGCCCGGCGGATTCCGGTACCTGATGGACAACGGCACGGTTTATGCAAATGCGCACTACCAGCACCTTGTCACCACCACGGCAGCTGGCCATGCCACGCTGTCTACGGGCAGCAACACGCCACGCCACGGCATTGCCAGCAATGAGTGGTTCAATGCCGATACCATGCAGTCTGTGTACAACACAGAAGATGTACAGCATCCGATTATCGGCGTACCCGGCGACCTCGGAAAAGGCAGATCCCCCCGCAACCTCACCTCCAGTACTTTTGGCGATGAATTGGTCATCTCCAATAATGGGAAATCCAGGGTCTTCACCGTTTCCATAAAGGACCGCGCCGCAATATTGCTTGGCGGACGTCTGGGGAAGGCTTACTGGTACTCCAGGCCAACCGGCAAATTTGTCACCAGCACATACTACCGAGACGCCTATCCAGACTGGGTAAATCGCTGGAATGCCCAGGGTCATGCCGATCAATACCGCAATACAAGCTGGGAACTGTTGCTGGAACCGGATTCTTATGTCTTCAAGGATCAGGATGACCGCTGGTTCGAGAAAAGCCCAAAAAACCTGGGACGCACATTCCCCCATCAACTCGGCAACGTAAAGCCTGAAGAATACTATTCCTCATTAAGATACGTGCCGATGGGCGATGAGTTAACACTGGCTTTTGTACAGGAACTGGTGGCTCGGGAAAAAGTCGGGCAAAGCGGGCACACCGACATCCTGGCCGTCAGCTTTTCGGTAACCGATTACATCGGCCATGCCTATGGCCCCAACAGCCTGGAGGCCGAGGATAACCTGCTTCGCCTGGACCGAACCCTGCAGAAGTTATTTCAATTTATCGATCAGCAGGTGGGACTGGATAATACGCTGGTCGTGCTGACTTCCGATCATGGCGTAAGTCCAGCGCCTGAATACATGGCGGCTAAAGGCTTTGATGCCAGACGCCATAACATGCCTCAGCTTATGCAACGGCTGAACACGGCCCTGCAGCAGCGATTCAATACCCGGTCAGATCTGGCGATTGCATTCTACATGCCGGGCATTTATCTGGATGTGAAGACCATTGGGGAACTGGGGCTGGAAGTTGCAGCAGTCGAGCGTGAACTGGCCGCCGAGATCATGAAAGTCCCGGGTTTTTCATTAGCGCTAACCAAGACCGATCTGCTGGCCGGACAAGTGCCGGACACCGAAGCTGCCAGGCGTGCGAGCAGGTCTTTCCACCCCAACCGGTCAGGAAACGTAATTGTGGCTCAGGACCCGTTCTGGTACCTGGCCTCATCTCCGAACGGTGATGCCACCACGCACGGCTCACCCCACAACTACGATAGCCATGTACCGATCATGATGGCGGGACCGGGCATAGGGCAAGGATCAGTCAAGCAGCGCGTTGCACCTGCCGACGTGGCGCCGACCATCAGTGCTTACCTTGGCGTTGCCCCACCCTCCGGCTCAACTGGAACCCCACTGCCCGGAATCCACTAATTTGCGGGGCATTCAACACAGCGTGCCGATAGTTCCTATCCGACCATTTCTTCCAGTTCCTTGCCCTTGGTTTCATGAACGAAACGAAGCACGAAGAAAATCGAGATCAAGGCAAAGAACGCGTACAAGCCATAGGCCCCACCCAAACCGATACCCGTCAGAAGCACAGGGAAGGACATGGTAATCAGGAAATTGGCACTCCATTGTGCCAGGCCGGCGACGGCAAGGCCGGACCCACGCAACTGGTTGGGAAACATTTCACCCAGCATTACCCACATCACAGGACCCCAGGTCATGTTGAAGAATATGACGTAGAGGTTAGCCGCAACCAGGGCTATCGGCCCGGTTGTGTCGGTCAATTCAAGATTACCGTCAGCACCCACCCCCGCGTTCAGGAAAACGGCTGCCATAACTGCCAGCGAGAGGGTCATACCTATGGAACCACCCCACAGAAGCGGCTTACGCCCAATCTTGTCAACGACCATCAGGGTGACGATACAAGCCGCAATGCTGACCGCGCCACTACCGACATTAATCAGTAGCGCATCACTTTCGGTAAATCCAACCGATTGCCAAAGCACCGCACCGTAATAGAAAACAACGTTTATACCTACCAGTTGCTGGAAGGTAGCCAGACCAATACCCACCCAGACAATAGGACGAACGCCGTGAGCCGGATCAATAATATCCCTGAGGCTCGGCCGGTGATGGTCACTGACCAGGGAGTCGTCGATTTGCTTGAGCTTGGCTTCCGCCCCAGAACTCATCAGTTTTTGCAGCACGGCCAGAGCTTTATCATTCTTGCGGCTGGCTACCAGGAACCTGGGGCTCTCAGGGATGAATAACAGGGCAAAGAAAAACGTAACCGCAGGGACTAATTCAATCCAGAACATCCAGCGCCAGGCTTCGTGCCCTGCGGCCAGGATTTCAGTTGAGCCTCCAGCGAAATGGGCAATCAGGTAATTACTGAGGAATGCGCAGAACAGGCCGCTAATAATTGCGATTTGCTGCACACTGGCAAGCGCACCCCGGAATCGCGCAGGCGCTACTTCACTGATGTACGCAGGAGCCAACACGCTCGCAGCACCTACCGCCAGTCCGCCCAGGACACGGTAAAAGATAAACTCACCTGATGTTCCGGATACGCCAGAGCCCCAGGCACTGATCGCGAATAATACGGATGCCACGATCAACAGGGTACGGCGTCCCAGTTTGTCAGCCAGGGTTCCCGCAAAAAATGCACCCACCGCGCAACCCAGCAACATGGAAGCAACATTGAAGCCCGTTCCTACACTGTCAGAATTAAAGGCCGTTTGTAATCCCTGGACTGTCCCGTTAATGACACCGCTATCAAAACCGAACAGGAATCCACCAATGGTCGCAACCACACTGATGAGGATGACAAAACCCATATTTTCTTTTTCTTTTTGCATAGACTGTTTTCCACGTTCGTTAACCCATAGCGAAGCAGGTTCGCACATACCCGTCCTAGAGTCGAGAATCACCCACGCCCGCTGCTTCGGCAAGCTTATCTACTGCATCCTCCATGCAAAGTTGCAGCGCTTGCAGGTCCGGAATAGCCGTGCGCCCGGCTACCAGGCCAATGTACAAGTGGCCGGCGTAACTGTTGGCCGTGACATTGAGTGCAGTCAACGGCAGCAGCGTGGAAACCGGATAAGCAGCGAGTGCTTCGGCCCCGCGAAAATACATCACTTCCCGCGGTCCTGGAACATTTGAGATCACCAGGTTATTGGTCGGCAACAGGATGCGGTCCAGTTTGAGGGTTTCTTCAAATTGAGTCAGTAGTGCGACCATCAACGCATACAGTTGCAGCGCAGACCTGCCCGTTCCCGCAAACAGCTCCTGGGCGGTTTCCGAAGAGGCTTTTACCTGTCTCAAAGCGCCCAGCGGATCGGTATGGTCAGCCGATAGCCTGACCTGCAACATGGACACCAGGTTCCCGCTCTCCGGGTCGTTGGCATTGCGCAGGTTGACCGGTATGAAGGCCACCAGCGGCTCATCCGGTGCCTGTCCTTTCTCAGCGTAATAGCGGTTAATAGCCAGGTCACAGAGCGTCAACAGAACGTCATTAATGCTGGCGCCCTGAGATTTGCCAATGGCTTTGATCAACGGTAATGGGAACGACGTACCCGCCAGGTTCCTGGCAGCCCCGGGGATGACATTGAGTTCCGTGCGTGGCGCTGAGGCGGGAAGCGTCGCGTTGATGTCGCCTTTGAGAAATCGCTGCTGCACCAGCCTTGCACTAAGCCCGGCCAGGTCAAGGCTGGTCTTGATGCCGCCACCCAGCATTTTTGCGCCGGCCATCATCAGTTGCGCATAGCCCGGTTCTTTCTCCGGCGGCTTTTTACGCGACCGGTCGCGCTGCCAGATCGGCTGGGTTACCAGATCGTCTGCCGATTCGGATACTGCCTGGGTAAACCACCGATTGATGGTGACACCGTCTGCCATGGCGTGATGAATTTTTGTGTAGAAAGCGAAGCGCCGGTCCGACAGGCCTTCGATCAGGTGAAACTCCCACAAAGGCCGCTCGCGATCGAGCAGGTTCGCATGCATTCGCGCAACCACTTCCCAGAGTTGCTTTTCGCTGCCGGGACCAGGCAACACGGTATGTCGCGCGTGGTAGTCAATTTCGAACTGATCGTCTGTCACCCATTCCGACTGCAATGGGTTACCGGTCTTCAGTTTTCGATTGAATGGAAAGCCGGGACCGGCCGTTCTCAGCTCATCCAGCAGGCGCCGCAACCAGGCAGAGCCCTTGCCTTTGGGCAGGCGAAAGACCTGCAGGCAGGCAACATGCTTCGGACTACTATGCGATTCGGTAAGGAGAAAACCGTTGTCGATCAGGGAAAGCTTGCTCATGTGCCCTATCAGGCATTCACAGGCCGCCCCGTGTCAAGCATGGGGCGGCCCGCGGAATGACGCCGGTGAGATAGAGCCATTATTAACCTCTGACTTTTTGCGCGATGGCAACCGCTTCGGCCGCCAACTTGGTAACTACTTCATATTTGCCTTCCGCGATAGCCGCCTTGGGGGTCAACCAGCTTCCACCACAGGCCAACACACTGGGCACGGCGAGAAATTCGCCGAGGTTGGCCGCCGAAACGCCGCCCGTCGGCATGAAGCTCATGCCACCGAAAACCGAACCCAGGGCTTTCAACATGGGTATACCGCCAGCCAGCGACGCCGGGAAGAACTTCAACGTACGCAATCCCATATTCCAGCCCTGCTGGGCTTCGGTAGCCGTTGCAACACCGGGAAAAACGGGCAAATTGGCAGACTGAGCCACCTGGATGACCGGTGAGTACAAACCTGGCAGTACGACAAACTGCGCACTTGCCAACAAGACGGCTTCAACCTGGTCTTCACTCAACACAGTCCCGGCACCTACTATGGCCCCGGGAACCTCCCTGGCAATTGCTTCCAGGCATTTGACTGCTGCCGGAGTTCGCAATACCACCTCTATGACTGTCAATCCTCCGGCAACCAGAGCCTCCGCAGTCCTGATAGCTACACGGGGGTCGTCTGCCTGTATAAGGGGGACAACCGGTGCTTGCCGCAGACGGCTGTCAATCGTTTCAGCAATACTCAATTTTCAATCTCGCTTTTTTACCAGGTCAAGTGCCGGCCATCATAACAGGCGCGTCAATCCATCAGTTTCTGCATCAGGTAAACAACCTGCACGCTGTCCATAAAGGCGCGTTGCGTCAGATCTGACGAGCCGGCGTGCCCACCTTCAATGTTTTCGTAATACAGGAAAGAATGCCCCTTCTCACGCATCTTCGCGGCCATCTTCCTACCGTGGCCCGGATGCACACGGTCATCACGAGTTGAGCTGTAGAAAAGCACCTCCGGGTAGACGTCCTGCTCTCCCATCTTTTGATAAGGCGACCATTCGCTGATGAAGGCCGCCTCTTCCGGTATATCCGGATTGCCGTATTCAGCAATCCACGAAGCACCGGCCAGCAGCTTGTGATAACGCAACATATCCAGCAACGGCACACCGCAGACGATCGCGTTAAACAGGTCAGGCCTCTGGGTCATCATCGCGCCCATCAGCAAGCCGCCGTTTGAACGACCCATCGCGCCCAGGTGTCGTGGTGTAGTCAGCCCGCTATCGATCAGTTCCTCGGCCACAGCGATCATATCGTCAAAGGCGACCTGCCGCTTTTCCTGCAGCGCTGCCTGGTGCCACTTGGGCCCAAACTCACCGCCACCCCGAATGTTGGCGACGACCAGCGTTCCGCCGGCCTCCAGCCATGAGGTCATATTGGGTGAGTTGCCTATGGGGAAGGTATAACCCGGCGTGGATGAAACCTGGAACCCACCGTAAGCGTAGAGCAAAGTCGGGCGCTGCCCGTCGAATTCAAGGTCTTTGGGCCGGACCATGAAATAGGGGATTTTTGTACCGTCTTTGGCGGTGGCGAATTTCTGCTCGGTGACGAACGCGGCGGGATCAAAACGCTCCGGCAAGGCCTGCACCAGGTGTATTTCGCCACTCTCCATCACACGGTACAGGCTCTCAGGCTGGAGATAGCTTTCAAAAGAAACAAAAACATCATTGGCCGAATCGTCAGCCGCCCGGATGCTCAACGAACCATTTTCAGGCAATGCCACCCTCTCCAGCGCCCAGCCTGTTTCCCCTGCTGAGGCGACCACTAACTGACCGGTCACGTTTGACAGCAGGGCAATGTAAATACGGTCCCGTGTTACGGTCACGCTTTGGACACTGCTGATTTCGTCTGGGGCGTAAACGATTTGCAGGCTGGACTGTGTTGTACCATCCAGCAGATCCTGTACTTTTACACTGACCACGCTACCGGCGGTGGCCGTGATTTCACCCACCACCCAGTCTGAGCGCAGCAGAGCTATCAGCCGATCACCCATAAACCCCTGCAATGAAACGTCCTTCGGCAGCGGCAGTGCGGTCAAAGACTCATCTTCTCCGACCAGGTGCAACGTTTGCGTGAAAAAGTCAGGCCCCTGCAACACCATCGACCAGGTGCCATCATCCCGATGGCTGACTGATGGAAACTCGAATGCATCAGTCGACGGGCCTTCAAACAAAAGCCGTGAATCCGACAAAGGCGTATCCCGGTCCCACAAGCGTACCTGTCGGGGATACCCGGATGTATTCATGCTATCGGGACCAAATTCAGACGCGATCATCAGGGTGTCCTTATCTACCCAGTTCACCCATTGCTTAGCGTTAGGCAGGGTAAAACCACCCTCCACGAACTGGCCCTTGCTGACGTCAAATTCGCGCAATTCGACCGAGTCGGTGCCGCCGTCTGACAACGACACCAGGCAACGCCCGGCAGACATCAGGCAGGTCCGGCCCTTGTAAACCCAGTTGCGGTCCTCGTGCTCAGCCAGCGCATCGATATCCAGGACGGTTTCCCAAATCGGGTTACCCGCTGCGTAAGCCTCCACGCTGGTCTTGCGCCACACGCCCCGTACGTTTTTCTGATCACGCCAAAGGTCATGCATTTCGTCGCCATAGCGGCTTGCATAGACAATTTTATCGGTTGCGTTGTAAATACCCAGCGCACGGTCTTCAACTTGCTGGAAGCGCGGATCTGCCTCGAGCACACCCAGTGTGCGGGCATTTTCCGTCCTCACCCATTCAAGCGCTTCGTCGCCCAGCACCTCTTCCAGCCACAGGTAGGGGTCAGTCATGGATTTAACCTCCACGGATTCAAGGTCCTGTTTCCCGCATGCTCCGAGCAAAACTGCCGCAGCGGACACGCAGGTCAGGGTGACAAAATATTTAAGGATTCCAGTTGAGTTCAACATGAAAAATCACTCCGTGATCACAGAGAAAGAAAAAATTGTTCTGCTGCGATAGGTATCACCCGGCTGCAGAATCGTCGATGGAAAATGGG
>CAYUBS010000129.1:0-8278 GCA_964443145.1 uncultured Wenzhouxiangellaceae bacterium
CATATATTCAATCACTTTCCGGCCATATCCATCCTGATTGTAATTCAATTTGTATGATCTTAAATACGTGAGTATTTTATCCTGCTTATAAGCTTTTGAAAGTGAGTCAACGCGGCGTAACAAGTGTCGGCGGGCAAATGCAGCGCCCCCGACATAAGACCATGGCAGGTCACTTCGTCCCTCTTCATAATGAAACTGGACTTCGGCATAGGGTGCCGTCCCCGCCCGGAAATTTCCGGTATAGAGCACCTTGTCCAGAAAGTGTTCGACCGGGCCAGAGAGCGCTTTCCGATAAACAAACTTCATGTAATTAGTACTGCTGTCTTCGAGCTGATTGCGCGCCCATGACACGATCGTTTGCTCATCATCCATCGCACCCGCTTCCAGCCGGGAGTCGCTGCTATTGCCGTACTCACTAATCGAACCGTCTCCGTGCCACACCTTGAAATACGCAGGCCCCTGCCCGGCTACCCCAAATGAGATGATCTTCAGGAAAGCGTCGATCTCGGTCCGGTACTCTGTGCCATTTCTTCCATATTCACCGGTAACTGCAATCAATAGCTGTCCATCAAGGCAGAACTGATCCGAATAGCTAAAGGAGATTGCCTCGCCTCCGGCAAGGTTGCCCTGCTCCCTGTTGGCAGCGCAGCGGGTGATGGTGGACAAACCGCCCAGACTCCAGCCCACTCCAGCAATGTCGTTGGGTGACTGGCTGTTGTAGTCCAGGCTCAAAACAGGTGCCAGGCCACCTGACCCAGGAGCAACAAGGATTGGAATGCTGAAGTTGGCCGCGCCCCGCGCATCTATCGAAAGGCCTCCTGCTGTGGAACCCACGCCAACAGACACAGGATCAAATACAAACCCCGGGTTTGGCCCGGGAGCAGGCGGGCTATCCGGGTTTGCAGGCTCTTGCTCCTGGCTTTCCTGGTTGGCCCTGAATCCAATATCGGCCTGGCCATACATCCTCGTCAGCACAAGATTTACTGGAATGGCACCCCGATCTCCCGCGGTCGAAACATAGGTACTCCCCAGCAAGGTAATGTCGGCGTAGGTTTCCGGCAGCGCGACCTTTGAATAGAGAGAACCACCCGATCCTTCCAGGTAAACGGCAACGGTATATTCTTCGCCGGCGGTAAGTGCAACCGGCGAGACCGAGACATAATTCCATTCGTTATTACCACTCACGAGAGCCCGAGCCAGCAACTTGCCAGTGCCACGTGCAAATAGCTTTACCCTTTTCGACCCTTCGAATAAGCCACCCAGTTCGTGCACAAAGCCGTTCACCTCGGGCCGGAAATGGTAGCCCATGGCGTAGTGGAGTGACCTTCCGGTAACCAGCTTTCCGGATCCTGCGGCATTTTCACCCCAGGGGTGGCGCAGTTCCCCACCCACCGGCCCCGGATCGGGCACAACCCAGGTGATTTGATCACTCCAGGCACTGCATTGCTCGCCCGCCAGGCTAACCAGGCATGCTCTAACCCGATAGAGATATTGCCCATATGGCCCTGAGGCGTAATTGAAGTCCTTGAGCATCCCCATTTCGGACTCAACACGGTAAACAGCAGAACCTCCGCTTGGTTTCTCCTCCTCCAGTTCGAACCAATCCACACCACCGGGAGCCTCAAAGCTCCATTGAACCCGGAAAAGCCCTTGTGATTGATCAAGCCAGTTAGCTTTAAGACTGTGCGGACCCGAAAACACGGCCTCCTCCACATCCAGCACTGCTGATTGCGCGATAAGCGTCGAACCAGCCGACGACCCCATACGCAGCTCAAAGACATGAGCTCCCGGTTGATCAAGTACCGCTTCCTGATCCAGCATGGCCGGGGCCAGGGAGCTCGCCAAAAATCGCCGTTCACCGGTTGACTGGTTAAAGTCAAAAACACTGGCCAAAGAGTAGTTTCCGTCAGTGAACCAGCTAAGCAGAACCCGGCATTCTGGTGATATATCACTAAGAGAACAGCCCGAAACCGGCTCTGTGACGTAAATTCGGTGAAAACTGGCCACTTTATGCAAGTTGGCTGGAGTCGTTGCAATTCCCAGGTTTACCGGGCCGGAAGGCAGGTCAAAATCTATCCAAAACCTCCCCTTTTCAAATCCATCAAAAATGCGTGCTCCATTCCGGTTACCCGGGCTCGCTGGCTGCGAGGAATCACAGCCGGAATTTTCGAATATCAAAGCACCTGTCGAGTCCGGGGCATACCCCTCTGCCACTCGATAAAAACACAGATCGGTTGATGTGTTTGAAGGAACCCAGTCGTTGGCAGCCTGGATCCAGGCTGGATCACCCATGGAATCGCTATACAAAACCTCGAGCGCTTCACTGAATGTGCCAATATTATCCACAACGGTATAGCGTGCATCCCCTTCCCGCTCCCAAATCCCCGAGTAGTGAGAGAAATTGGTTACAGCACCTTCCTTAGAGCCCACCAGGTTTGTAATTGGATCGGTACCCGATAGTCGCTGAAGCTTGAAATCCACACTCCAGCTAACAACAGCACTATCGTTGGAACCCCCAAAAGAAACGCTCGCCGAGCCAACATGAACCTCCTGGCCGTTACGCGTGATGTAAACGCCGCCGGAATAGCCTTCCGGGCCTGTCTGCACCAGCTTCAGCCGTGCAGCAAACGGCCTGTAATTCTCATAGATCCATTGAGATGGCCAGCCACCTAATCGACGGCTCTTGGCTTCATAGGTGTACCAGATGCCAAGCAAGTCGTATTCATTTCCATGCAGCGTGTGTGCCTCTGGAAGAGCAAGGCGGTTTGACCAGTAAAAGCTCCAGCCGTGGCCGTCCCTGGCGGGGTTGTACCACAACCCCGGCCGCAACTCGTCCGGACCGCCAACCAGGTTGACTTCCGCACTACCCGAAGCTCCGGGCTGCCTAAGGGTGCCAGTGCCAGTATCCTGCTCTATCTCTTGCAGGACCCGCAATGACAGCCCGCTGGATTTTGGACCACAAACCGGAGCATGTCCCGGGACGTTTGAGCACGCCTGAACCCGAAACAGATAGTTTCCGGGCTTCACCCGATACACGGTTACAACCTGCCCTTCAACAAAACTGGCATGTTCCCGCCCCTCCCTTTCTTCAGTCAGCCGAAACAACATGCTGTCAGGCTCCTCTGCCGCCACCCACTCAAGGTGGGCAAAGCCATCTCTCGAGGTAATTTGCTGCTCTGAAACCCAAGCTGGAGGCACCAGTCTGTTGAACCCTGAAGCCATGGCTTGCGGGTGAAGAAATATCAACCCAGCTATGAATACCAGCAGAATTTTAGTGGCCAGTTGAATCGAATGAACTGCAATACCCCGTGAGACGAACATAACTCCCCCCTGAGCCCGACCGGAAATGGCCGTACTCTTGCGCTTGTAAAAAAGCGGTGACTTGCTGATGAATGCGTTGAACACTGCCGGCAGGCCGGCTCTATGGCATTCCCCTTTGCGAGATCAATCTAAACGCAGGCCGTTGAGGCCGGGCAATGGCAAAACGGATAGATTTGCAGGGGAACTGCAAGGACTGTCAGAAGGTGGGGGAGTTGTCCTACACGATGAGCGCAGGGCGTATAATTCAAGACTCTGAGAAGAGGAGCCACCCCAATGAACCGTATTGCCAGCATCATCCCTCTTTGCCTGCTCGCCGGTGCGGCCTATGCAACCTTCGAGATCCAGGACCCGGCCAACCAGATAATCGATGAGCTGCAAAAGGAGCAAGAGGAAAAAGCGGATCAACAAAGTGATACCGCAGGAAATTCGGCTACACAAGTCAGCCACCAGGCGGGCAACACGCCATGCAGTGATTTCGTTTCATACCAAAAACAGGGCGGCCAGAACTACCGCGAAAGTCTGGATTGGATGGTGGGCTTTATCGAGGGCGCCAGATACCAGCAGGCTGGCCCTCAAGGCACCTCAGGAAGTAGCGTCAATCTGGATGCGGGCGCTGTTTCAGCGTGGACCGTCAGATATTGCCAGGAGAACCTCCAAAATAAGCTGGTTGAGGCTGCCGCAGTATTTATCGATGAATTTAGTGTATCTAATTGATTGTTAATATTTAATTTACTAATATATCAGGTAATCCCTTCAACCCCTCCTGACTCTGCAAGTACTCCAGCAGCGTCCAGGACGATACATCGCTCTCAAACCAATTCGGATGCCCGGGATCAATGCTTCGTCGCCATGCCGAGATAGCCAGTGATCCCACCAGCCTGCCGCAGATTAGCGGGAACAGGACAGATACCTCAGCATCACTCAATGGTCGGATATCCTGGTACGCATCCGTCACGATGGCTGCAGTTGCAAGCGGATCGGCCCTGTCCATCATGATATAGCTAAGGCAAATGGCCAGGTCGCAAACCGTCGGGTTGAAGCAACTGTCGCCAAAATCCATCAGGCCGGTTAACCGGCCACCCTGAACCATGATATTTTCGCGATTCATATCGCCGTGGATGAACTGCCAGGGCAGCGGATCCAGCTGTGGTTTCGTCTTCTCCCAGACATCAAAACCCCAGCGCAACAAAGCCTGTTTTTCAGAACCCTCTATCAGTTCAATCTTATCCCTGTGCTGCGCAGTTTCGGCCAGGTTCCAGCGATGATTTCGATGAGCAGCAGGAATATCGAAGCCTTGCATGACCTGATTGTACTCAGCAAGAGAAACACCCAAATCTTTTAGCAATTCATCTGATATATCAGAGATATCTTCTAACAATGATCCTTCTATAAATGTAAGCACTCTAAGTCTTTCCGGTCTATTTGTATGTATTTTTATTCCGGTTTCTATTCTCTTATGTATATTTCGGACTATTTGCGGCAATTGAAGCCCGAATCCAGCCGAAACTGCGTACTCCATGGCCTGAAATTCCATCTCAACCACTTCAGGAGGCATGTCCTGATCTACGATCTTTATTACGTATGCTTCACCCTGCCCGGTCAACAAACGATAGTTCAGATTCTCCCCCGCCAGGCGCTTCAGCGCGCCCTGTAAACGGTAGTTGGCGGCAAGACATTCCAGAACGGTAGTTTCTACAGTATCAATGGTCATACAGATCTTCCTTTGGGTGACCAATTATCAGCTCTAATGACCCTCTGGAGTCAAAATTTGAGCTCACCAGATGGCCCAGAATCCACGATCCCGGTTACTGCCATATTGCCGGCAGGCTATCGAGTTACGTGCAATTGATAGCGGTTTGACGCTAAAATAGCCCACAACCATGGAATACAGGGCCCGACCAGGGATGAAAAAAAGAACCCTGAAGGTTATCGGAATCATCTGCCTGTGCCTACAGGCCACCCAAGTTTTCTCCGCAACAAGTACACAACAAAAAGCTGAGCGGGACCTGGCTGAAGAGTTCTCTGTCTATTTCGACGAATTGATTACAGAAGCCGGCGTCACCGGTGCTGCGTTCGTCGTTGCCACGCCTGAAGGCATCATCAGAATCGGCACGGCCGGTTACACCGACACCAGCCGCAAACAAGCCATTAACGAAAACACCGTCTTCCGGGTCGCCTCGGTTTCCAAAACATTTGCCGCCGGTTTAACCGGAGTGCTGGTTGATGAAGGCGAGTTCAGCTGGGAAGACCCGGTGGTTTCCTACGTCCCGGACTTCCGGATCAATGGCAACGCCGGCAAGGTCCGAATCCGCCATGTGCTGGGACAGAGCACCGGCCTGATCGCGCACGCCTATGACAACCTCATTGAAGACGGCCTGTCGATGGAACGGATCCAGGACCAATACGCCAAGCTCTCTTATATATGCTCACCCGGAAACTGCTACTCCTACCAAAACAGCATCTTCAGCCTGATCGAGCCGGTAATCGTGGCGACTACCAACCGCTCGTACAGCGAACTGATGAACGAGAAGATCTTCGAGCCGCTTGATATGCGCACTGCATCGCTGGGCTATGAATCCTTCATCAATAACCCCAACCGCGCGCAGCCTCATGTGAAAAGCCGCGGTCAGTGGAAGACCGTGAAGGTCAAACCCAACTATTACCGTGTCGCGCCTGCCGCCGGTGTTAACGCCAGCGCACTGGATATGGGCAAATGGCTGACAGCGCAAATGGGCGGCAACCCATCAGTGATTGACCCGGAAGTGGTGGAAACGCTCACCCGACCACGCGTCAAAACCGTCCGCGACACACGGCGTAAGTACTGGCGGGACATGCTCTCGGCTGCTCACTACGGCCTGGGCTGGCGCGTTTACCAGCTGGGTGACCATGAAATCGCCTACCACAGCGGCTGGGTGTCCGGTTACCGGGCTGATATTGCCTGGTCGGAAGAACACGAAATTGGAATCGTTGTGTTGATGAACGTGGAAGGCAACAGCATCAGCGAGTTGACTACCACTTTCTGGCAGATGGCCTTCGACCAGCTGCAGCCTGAATTAAAAGTGGCGGGCACTGAGCTCCAGGGCGCCGCCCTGGCCGGTTCACCCTGAACGCGGGTTCGGCTCTACCGGCGCCACTGCCGACCATTCCTCGAACCGTTGGCTGAGAACGCGGTAGTCCTCTTCATCATCAACATCAAGGCTCAGGCCGCCGTAAGGTGTGATAACGGTTCGTATGCCACCACCCAACACATCCCCACAACACCTTTCCGCATCGGCCGTTTTATTGAATTGCCTTAACCAGCGGTAAAGCCGGCCCTGATTTTTCGATACGACCAGCGTTAACTGCAGACGTAAGGTAAACCAGGCCGCCCGCCAGCCACCGGACTGACCAAGGAACTTCCATACCAGGATGATCACATTCTTCAGCTTTTCCGCCTTGCGGTGGGCGAATCCGATCTCCAGGAACTGCTGGTTACCCAGGGTGCGCGGACGACCCACGTAGATGTTGGCCAGCCGTAACCGGCTTTCCCTGAAATTCACATAAGGCCGCCGAATACCGTCCTTGCCATCTTCGGCATAGAAGCTCTTCAGAGACGCTTCCTCGGCCACACCAGCAAGCATGGCGTACTCGACTTCCGACTTGCTGTCCTCATTGGCGCAACGGGCGACAAAATCTTCAACTGCTGCTGCAGAAATGATGGGCAGATCACAGGAAATGAACAACAGGGGACGCAGCGGGTTATCGCTACCGTGTTCCTGGCGGTAATGCGCTTCGGAGGCACAAGTGGCCGCCCAGGCGTTGGAGACCATGCCGCCGGACTGCTCAACAATGATGACCTCGTCCGGTAAACCACCCAGCACAGCGCTCAGGCGGTCATGGGGGCCTACTACAAAGACCTTACCTATGTTTGAAGCCCCCAGCAGTGCATTGACCACGCGCCGCACCAGCACCTCACCACCGACCTCAAGGAAAGCCTTGTTCTGGCCCTTGATCATCCGTTTGGGGTTGCTGTCTGTACCGGCCAGCACGATGGCGTCCAGCGGTGCCGGATAGGCGGGAATGGGCGCACTATTCATACTGCAAAAATGCCACCTATTGGCGCAGTATTCAATAGCAAATCGAGACAAATAAAAAAACCCCGCGGTAGTTGCCTACCGCGGGGTTTGATTTAACGCTTGTCAGCTAAGGCTGATCAGACAAAACGCCTGAACCCAACCATACCCAGTCCCAGCATCAGCAGGGCCATGATGGCCAGACCGTACTGGTTGAGTGATGGGATACCTTCGAAGAACACCGTGTTGATGATGGTGCACTCTGAAGTCTCACCGGCATCGATCTCTCTCGGACCGCAGTCGTCGGTTGATTCCACACCGCTCTGATAAGAGGTTTCTTCTGCTCCGCACATCACCGGGCCCATGCTGGTATCAACAATGGCTACCAGCGAACCATCACCGATGATCGTTCCGTCCAGCATCCACTCGTCGTATTCATAGGGCATTGGAACATCGCGTGGCTTTTCTGATTCCGAGTCATCGTCGTCAAATTCCTGATATCCACCCAAAATTTCCGCATCACAAATTATGGTTACTTCAGCGACCCGTAAAATTTCGTCACCGCCAACTTCTTCAGTGACTTCCCAAACCTTGTTCACGATGAACGTACCCGGTACCGGGCGATTTTGGACGCTGCACGTGCTCAGTTCTTCGGTGACTGGCGACCAGGCACAACCGAAACCGCCATTAAGAACGGCGACGTATCCGTCGGGGCTGCCGGTTTCTGTCACTTCGCAGTCCACCGCAGTTAGAACCTCGGTCAGAACAAACGTCACACCGGCGGGGTCACCACCACTTATCGTGGCTGATTGCTCCAGCGGAAGACCACTGTTACAGCTCAGCATAACTTCTACATCACCTTCGCTACCGTCGGTGAAAGTCTTGGTGACGTTGAATCGCAGGGT
>CAYUBS010000130.1:0-8011 GCA_964443145.1 uncultured Wenzhouxiangellaceae bacterium
GGTTCCAGCAAACTTCACACATACGTGATTTTTGTCGAGGCAAGAAATATTTTGAATAAATAGTTCAAGGTTTTTGGTATGAGCGTTAGAATGGACTGGTAAATGTTGTATTTTTGCACAATCGCCTCTTGCTTCTAATCGCTTCAGAAATTTGATATTGACGAGCGAAACGGAAGAGGGTTAATCGTCGTTTGGCAGATGGGACGAGACAACCCAGGAGAATTGTTATGGAAGGAAATTCCGGTATGACGGCGAGAAAAAGCAGTGCGGAGCTCGCTACCACTGAGCAGCGATTGTCTACCTGGCCGCCCAAATACAACCTATTTGGTATCGGGGTGAGTGGCACCACCCACGCAGACGTCGTTAAGGCCGTGATCAGTGCCGCCCACCAGCACAAGTCCGCGGTCGTGAGTTTTTTCTCCGTGCATGCCCTCGTCACTGCCAGTCGGGACGCCACATTGCTCGAAGAAGTTAACGAATTCGACTTGATCGCTCCTGACGGACAGCCGGTGCGTTGGGCGTTAGACTTGCTCTACGGTACCAAATTGCCAAGCAACATACGTGGTTCCGATGCGATGTGGCGAATCTGTGAGCAGGCCGCGAACGAAAATGTATCGGTCTATTTATATGGTAGTACGCCTACCGTGCTGGACAGACTGGTCAAACGTCTGGAAACTTCGTTTCCAAACCTTCAAATTGCCGGCGTCGAATCGCCCCCTTTCCGTGCACTCACCCAAGAGGAAGACCAGGCTGTTGTTGAGCGCATCAACACCAGCGGTGCGGGACTCGTGTTTATCGGACTTGGTTGTCCAAAACAAGATTTCTTTGCCGCGGCGCATCGCGATCGGATCGAGGCTGTTCAGTTGTGTGTCGGCGCCGCATTCGACTTTCACGCGGGAGCGAAAAAAACCGCCCCGGTGTGGATGCAGCGAACCGGAATCGAGTGGGTCCATCGACTAAGCAACGAACCGCGGCGGTTGTGGAAACGCTATTTAGTAACAAACAGCCTGTTTTTGCAGTCATTAACCGCCGCGTGGTTCAAACAAAAGTTCACTCGTTAAACTTCTAGTAAATATCCTTTCCAAATAGAGCAAACGGCGTCATGACCAGAATCTTCAAATCCAGCAAAATTGACCGGTGGTTAATGTAATCAATATCAAATTTCACTCGGTTTTCCATCTTTTCTACCGTCTCAGTTTCGCCGCGGCAGCCACTCACCTGGGCAAGCCCGGTAATGCCGGGTTTGAGTCGGTGGCGAATCATGTAGGACTTGATATGCTCGGAATAATACTGATTATGTTGCAGTGCATGAGGCCTGGGGCCAACCAGCGACATGCTGCCGCCCAGCACGTTAAATAGCTGCGGTAGCTCATCGATGGAGGTGCGGCGTATAAAGCGGCCAATCGGCGTGATGCGGGCGTCTTCCCTGGTGGCCTGGCTGACCTTATCGCCGTCCTCCTGGTGCATAACCATGCTGCGAAACTTCCACACGTCAATGACGCGACTATCCCAGCCGTGGCGTTTCTGTTTGTAGAACACGGGGCCCGGCGAAGTGAGCTTAATCGCAATAGCAGTTGCGATCATGATCGGGCTCAGGATGATTAGCATGAGCACGGTGATGGTGTAATCCATAACCGCTTTGGCTAAGGCCCGCCCTTCATTGGCCATGGGCGATTCGGATAAGGTCAGTAACGGCACCCCGGCCACTTCACGTACGCCATGGTTTAACAGCTTCAGGGAAAAAATATCAGGAGCCCAGATAATATCGATGTTTTTATCCAGCAATTTTTCATACAGGGCCTCGATCATGCCGGTACTGCCAAGTGGCAGTGCAACGTAAACCCGGCGAATGTTTTGCTCGTCCACGATCGCAACAATGTCACGCGTACTGCCCAGCCAGGGCACCGTGGATTGATCCCAATCGTCCTGCCCGCTAGTGTCGTTATCCACCACACCCACCACCACGTCTGGCAGCCAGACATTTTTATTCAGGCTGTCCACCAGGTGTTTGGCCAGCAAATGGGACCCCACCACCAGTGTGCGCATCGGTTCGCCAAAATGAAAGTTACTTTTTTTGGCAAGCTGAAATGAAATCAGAAGTCCGGCAACCTGGGCTACGTAGCCCAGGATAATCCAACTGCTGATAACCAATCGCGAAAACTCGTGGCTGGTCTTTGTGATGAACCCCAGCGATAACACGATAAAAACGGTAACTACCCATCCCTTCGTTATCTGCACTACCCCCAGAATGCGCCCTCTTGCCGGACTAAACACCTCCAGTAGCTTGTAAACGATGAACATCACCAGGATTGTGATCGCGGCGAGCATGCGATACGGGACTCCAAGTTCGCCGGTACGCCAGTAGTCGAGGCCCAGTAGAATCGCCACAGACATGATTATGCTGAGGAAAACCTGAGCCTGCACCAAGAGAATATCGGGACGGTGAAACAGGCTTTTCACCGGAATGAAGCCAGTGGTTTCCAGTTTTTTGGACTGTTCTGATACTGGACCATAGAGCATGTGATAATCCCCCTAAAACCGAACACAAAAAGGTCAGCACAAGAAGCCTATCCATGGCTGACCACTATCCCCTTACTAGAAGATACATCAACAGGTTCTTGAAATCAATTGAAATAGTGCGTACAAATTGGCTAGAATTATTATCTTTTAAATCCAGATAAGCTCATTATTGGGCGGTCATCGAGGGTCGGTCGATGGCGCGATTGACTGCTTCTTACCAGCCTCCAGGAAGTCCTTGCTCCAGCGGTAATGCAAATTTCTGTTGATACCCTCCTGGCGACACAGCTCAGCGATCGAGCTTCCATCGCGCAACCCATCCAATACGATACGGATCTTTTCTTCTGACGAGAAGCAGAGGTGTCTCTTAGTTGAAGGGGCTAAGTTGCCCTATATGGGCTGACGTCACACAAGGCCAACAACCATTTCATTAGTATCGAACCTGTCTGGCGTTGCCTTCTGAGTCACACTAGCCTCCTGCTCTGGTTGTTCAATGCCGAATGGATACTGTTGGTCAGTTTTTATTTCGGCTACATGTCTGGCATGCTTCTTTGCACGTATCAGGTAAAGATGACCTGCGATGCTCCAGACGACAATTGACATCAAGAGGAAAGCAATGACCCAAGAGAAAATCCTTTCTGGAAGCCCAACCAGGAATATTTGACTGATATCCCAGATGCCAAGCAATACTATGGACCAGAAAATTGTTTGTATGAAAAAGGTGATGTTAAAAAATCTGAACTCACGGTTAACTTCGGCCATCTGAATTTTTGTATAGAAAGCGCGCCGAAGAAGTAAGTCGTAGTCTGGAAGCTGTTTTTCAGCTGTAAAAACAAGTGTAGATGCCATGTTGTTAGTCCCGTCTTTCCGTGACAGGCTTTTGACTATACCCTAATTGTAACGAATTTGCTCCTTTTTTAACCGCTGGATTTCATGATCCAGGTCCGGACAGTAGTCCTGTTGAACTGCTATTTATGTTGGCTATGGCGCACACGATGTCATCCAGTATCCAGTTCAGCCCCGCCGAGCTTGCGCAGATTGCCGGGCTGAATGGCGCGCTGGTCGGAGCGTATGGCGAACAGGGCGTCGCCAGCAAGCACATGGCGGCGCTGCGCTATTACCTGGAAACCATGGCCTTCATGGGGCGCCGGTTCAGGATGTTCGAAATTGCCAATCACCGGATTTTCCGGCAACAGAGTCATCTGATTGTGCCTTACGATGCGCATGGTACTCTGCTGATATATGCTCTTGAGCAAGATTCGATCCAGTTACTCCAGGAGCTCAGGCTGCCGCATGGCACCCTTGTCACGGACAAACTGATAACAACGCTGGTTGGCAAAACCGACCGGCTGATCGATCTCGAAAAAGAGATTTACCACCTGGAGATCGACGACACACCCTCCATCCAGGTTACCCGCCTGCGCGACCTGGCCCGTCTGCTCAATCGCCTGAACAGCTGCGGTAGCCGGCACGAAGCTGTCTACTTGTTACGATTCCTGGTGGCCCGCCTGTGCAGCACATCAAGTCGCGGTATCAGTCATGCCAAGAATCTCAAGCCTGAAATCATGCAGGTCCGCAAGGAGCTGGTTGAATTCATGAACGGCCCATTTGCGCACCACTTGCGCTTGCCTACGCGGCTGCTGGTGCGAAATATATCTGGGCTGGTTGCTCAGCCCAAGCTAATCGATGAAGTCTGGCAGGACACGATTGACCTGTGCGAGGTTCATGTTCGGGGCAGCACCATCACGAACGAAATCCGCAGAAGTACGCACCATGCCATGGGCCGTAACACGCTCGGGTTGGCCAGGGCTTACCTGCACTGGCTGCGGACGGGTGAAGCCGCATTCCCCGATCCGGAACGCGAGGTTCCCACTGCTGCTGACGAAGAAGCGAGGTCAAGTTCTGTCGTTAAGGATCTGCTTGCCCGTATCGTCAGGGATCTTGAACAGCTTCTCGGAAATGCGCAAATCGTTTCACGCATGGCCGAGTGGCGCAGTGTTTATGCCATGGAATTGATCAGCTGTGAGTCGGGTAATACCCTGGATGAAGAACTCGAGTCGCTAATAGCCAACGGTATCCAGGCAAACAATCGCTGGGTCTATCAACATCGCTTGCGCAGCCTGTTGGCGAAAGCAGGTGAGGGCGCGTGGCAAAATACCATCGGCAGGGAATTTCAGGATCAGTTGGAGCATTTACAGCAGGTTCTGCCGGGGGATGATGGTTTTCAGGGAGGCCAGGCGGAGCAATTGGCCCGTGAAGCAGTATCTGGATTCGCCTGCGGGCTTCGAAGAAACCACCAGGACGCACTTTTTGCGGCGATGGATCGCCTGGTGGCACAGTACCAGGCTGATGAACAGTTCGCGACGTTCAATGACAGCTGTAGTTTGAGACGCGAACTGGAAAACCTGGCCGGCGAGGGTACTTTCACCAGCCAGCGTTATCTCCTGCACCAGTTAGATTGTGTTCTGGAAGAACTGGGCTTTTTCGCACTCAGGCACGTGGCTTCGGGATACCTCGAAAACGGAGTAGACCTGCAAGAATGCCTGACTATCATCTTTTTGTGTGCACGAAATCTCAAGCTCGATGGACTGTTTTCAAGGGAGTTATGGGATTTGTCCGTGATGCTGATGAACCCCAGGCGTACGCCAACGGAATTGCTCGATGTGCTCAAGCAGATTCAACGGAACTACCATAGACTTGTGCTGCGGGTCAGCGAAGCCTATGACGTCATGGCTGAACACCTGGGGTACAGCGTGGAGGAAATGCGAGCTGTGCAGGGCAATTTCCAGCGCACCATGCATGACCTGAATAACCTGGTTCATTTTTCAGATTTGGCCAGAACCCACATCACCGATCATCAGTCGCAAAATGGTGAACCGGGCGAGGGTGCGAAGGGAAGCGATCCATGGGATTTCGTTCACCTCTCACATATTGAAGACATTACCCAGCGCGTCGAAGACTGGTCAGCAGTCAGTCTCCAGGCCCGTTATGGCGGCAAGGGTTGCGGGCTCATCTATATTTCGTATCTCGGCATTCCAACGCGTGACGCATTTATTATTCCAACGGTGTTTCCCCGTTTAGACCTGCATTTGACGGAAAGAGAACGCCTGGAGCGGGAAATACTCGGGCATGTCCGGATACTTGAAAAAGACGTCTCGCTCAATGATGGTCAAGCGGTGAGACTTGGTGACCCTGATGCACCGCTTTTACTTGCGGTGCGTGGCGGCTCGGTGTTTTCGATGCCGGGTATGCTGTCCACCATCGTATTTGTGGGAATGACAGATGCGGTTGCAGAAGCGCTCGCTGGCGAAGATGAATGGTTTGCCTGGGATTCCTGCCGCCGCTTCCTGGCTTCTTATGCCGCGGCCGTCTGGCAGCTTGATCTTGAGGAACTGGACCTGGTGGAGAAAGCCAAATGCCGCTATGGCGTGGATCTGAAAACCAATCTGCCGGGAAGCGCCATGCGTGAGGTCGTGGAGGCATCCAGGCTGGCCATTCGTGAAGCGGGGCACGGTGAACAATTCGACCTGATAATGAATGATCCCGAGTTGCAATTGATCACGGCGGTGCGGGCAGTTCACGGGTCATGGGATGCAGATCGTGCCTGTCGCTACCGCGAAATCAAGCACATGAGTGATAGTTGGCATACAGCCGTCATCGTTCAGCAGATGGCGTGCGGTAACCGTTCCAACAAGGAGGAACTCAAGCCGGGCATGGATGAAATGTGTATTTCGCTGACCGGTGTTATACCCAATACACGTATGACCACATCCGGCATTCGGGCCTTTACTGGCGATGTGAAATTCAGTGCCTGCGGTGACGACCTGGTGGGTGGCTTGACTGCCGCAAAATCATTTGAATCGGTTGAGGAGCTGCGGGCCCAGGCGCCGATGCTGGAGCGCAAACTCAACCACGTCAGTGCGCGGCTCAGGCGCTACCTGGGATCGGACACGGAAATAGAATTCACTGTTGAGCGGGGTGTGCTCAGCATCCTGCAGACCCGCAGCGCCCAGGCGGAGCACCACTCCAGCCCGCGCACATTCAAAGACCCGGGATCGGCGGATGGGCAGGGCATTGGAATCAGCGGTGGTGCTTTCCGCGGGGTGGTCGCCTTTGATGAGGATGACGTCGGGCGGTTGTTGCAATCAAGTGCAGTAGCGCAAAAAGAAGTAGATGGTATTTTGCTGTTGCTGGAAAATCCCATACCTGATGAAATCCCATTGATTCTGTCGGTTGATGGCTTGCTTTGCGCCAAGGGTGGCTCAACTTCGCATGCGGCGGTCGCCGTGCACGGCATTGACGACAAACCCTACGCCGCGGTGCTGGGGGTGTCAGAATTACGGCTGGCCGGCAACCAGGCAGAACTGGTGCGGCCGGATGGTCGTTCAGCTCTTCTCATCCATGCAGGAGATGTGGTTTCGATCCACGGGCAAACGGGAGAAGTATTCGCGGGGACACGTGATGTGCTCAGCGTCGCCGAAGAAAAATAAGAATAAAAACTAACGAAATAAGGGTAAAAATATTGAAAAAATGGTTGGCCGTGCGTTTCGTACTCGCACAGGTTGAATTTCTGTTCTCCGAGGCAATTGGTTGGCTGCACGAACAGTAACGCTCGTAAGCTCCCACCCTTAATGTGTTACCGGACTCAGGGGCGGTGGATGGTCATACCCTTTGTAACCGATCCAGTATCACCCGATGTGACATTGGCAATGGAAAGCTTTTCCTTGACCTGGCTGACCGTGAGTCGAGCGATTTCAGTCATGCTTTCGTCCAGCACTTCTCCCGTATCCGGATCACGAAGTACTTCGACTTCCCCAACGGTAAATTCCTGGCCCATGGTCACGCCTTCGCGGGATCCCCGATTGATGTAAATCCGGTCGCCTTTGACCATGACTACAGTGCCACTCCAGGGAAAACCGGGCAGTTGCTCAGTCAGAAATGTTACTGCCGCTGCGCAGGCGTCCTGAACGGCCAGCCCGACGTTGTCTTGCTGATCGCCACCGAATACGGCGCCCCAGCCTCCAGTGGAATAGCCAAGATCCATTGCGCTGCGCTCATGGGTACCAACAACGCTGGTTGAGGCCAGCACCTGGCCGGTGGAGGAATCCATAACATAGATGGTCGCGTTTACCTCGCCACGGCCTCCGCTGCCACCAATTCTGAAGCCCTTGATACGTATGCCCCCGCCGGCGTTACCTGTGTCACTCTGAACGTGAGTGATGGCGCCCTTGACCAGCAACTGGGCGGGAGTCATTTGCCCCGTGGCCGGAGCCTTGCTACCACTGGCCGTTCGCCCCGATGCGGCAAAATCCTGTTCATCCAGAGCGGCAAAACGCATATCGGTTTCACCCAGTACGATAAACCTGCCTGTCTGGTTCAGCATATCGGTGAGTACCGTATCCCAGGCATCACCAAGGTCCCACTGGCCATACCAACCGGCGCGGTTCTCGAACCTCGAGACGCTAATGCTGTAACGCAATCCGCCAGTAGCTTC
>CAYUBS010000131.1:0-4471 GCA_964443145.1 uncultured Wenzhouxiangellaceae bacterium
CCTTCCGTATCGACGATAGCGCAAGCAACAGCATCTGGTATCGCCTGGACGACACCAGCCACTATCCGTTTGGATACGCCGCACCCACCGGTTTTCCCGATGAGCGGGCATTCTGGCAAGGCAGTGGCCCTATGATCATGACCTGGCGCTGCATCACCTACATGTTGCGGCGCGACGATATCGTCAACCAGGCGTTACAGACCAATAACCATTTCAGCGTTGTTGGTGAGCGCTCACCACGAAATATCGTGCATTGGTGGATCAACCGTGCGATGGGTTACGACTTCCCTATTGAAGTCGAAAACCGGATTGTGGAGTTTGTCACAGACATCACCGGAGGTTCCGATTTGGCCAGTTTGGAGGACTATACGGACACCCTGGATGTTCTCAACATGGACAACACAGCCAAGAACACTACATACCAGAGAATTATCCGGGGCGTCGTCGGGTTAATCCTGATGTCTCCAGAAGCGATGCGGCGGTGAGGGAATACCATGAGCAGAGATAAGCAAGCAAACACAATCAACCGGCGCAAATTTCTGAAAACCGCCGGCGCCGCCACGGCCGTTGCCGGCCTGGCCCCCCGCCTGACTTTTGCCGTGGACGAATACAGTGACAATATCCTTGTATTCGTTTTTCAACGTGGTGGAATCGACGGACTGAGCTTTCTGACGCCGATGGACGGGCATCCTGACCGCGGCCACTACAACGCACTGCGCGTTAACGGCACACGCATACCCAGCGGCAGCCTGCAAAGTGTGGGCAGTGGCTGGGGACTGAATCCTGCTGCCGCGCCCTTACTGGACCTGTGGAGTGATGACAAACTGGCCATCGTCCAGGCCGCCGGCCTGCCCTGGGCCAACCGCAGCCACTTCGAGGCCGAGCGCTACGTCGAGCTGGGCACGCCGGGCAACCGCTTTACGACAACGGGCTGGCTGACCCGGCACCTGCAAAGCGCAGCAAATCTGCCGGAAACTATGATTCTTCCGGCTATAGTGACCGAGTCAACCATCCGCTATTCATTGCTGGGCGAACCCAGCACCGTCACCCTGCGCTACCCCACCAGTTTTGACTTGGAATCGTCCTACTACGAAGAAGATCAGGAAACGGCACTGGCCGATATCTATGCCATAGACAACGATGAACTGGATGTAGCCGGCAGCCAGGCACTGGCGGCACAGTCTATCGTTGAAGCCATTGACTGGGCGGGGTATGTCCCGGACAACGGCGCCGCTTACCCGGTGCGCGTGGATGATCCTGACCGCCTCACCAGTTTTGGTGAAGAGATGAAAATCATCGCCCAACTGATCAAGGAAGACGTCGATTTAAAATGCGCGGTCACCGACATCGGCGGCTGGGACACGCACAACGCCCAGGGCAATGACGTGGGTGGCTCCTACTACAATAACGTGAAGGACATGAGTGAAGCCCTGCTGGCCTTCCTCACCGACCTGGATGTGGACTCGGGCAATGGAAAGACCTGGGCCGAGCGCACCACCGTGATGGTTTACAGCGAATTTGGAAGACGCGTGTTCGACAATGCTGACGCCGGCACCGATCACGGCTGGGGCAACAACCTGCTAGCTATGGGTGGCGGGGTCAATGGCGGGAAACTTTATGGTGACTGGCCTGGCCTGCACGATGACTTCCTGTTCCAGGGAGCAGATGTCTGGGCGACAACGGATTACCGATCCGTCTTCAGCGAATGCCTGCTGAAGCGGTTTCATAACAACCAGATACACCACGTGTTCCCGGGCTTCACCGAGGAACAATACAAACCGCTGGGCGTATTTAGCGGGTCGCTGGTCGCGCCCGACTTTGCCGACCCGGAAATCATCTTCCGCAGCGGAATGGAATAATTCTGAAAAAGAGCACCGCCCCTATTTGGGCGGCGGCTCGAACCCATCGTTAAAAATCACCCCCGGATCAATCGGCTCAACACCATTGCATTGCAGGTCATAGGTCACGGTCCCTTCATCGGAATCGTTGGTCGTCAGCGTAAGTACAGCCTGTTTCAAACCGGCAGACACCGGTTCGCAGCCAAAGGACAGATTCTCACCGGTCAGTGGCGACACAACTGCCGGACAGGCATTTATGCTGAAAGACGTTGGGTCATCGCCGGACAAGGCACACGAAACCGCCAGATCTGCGGCACCTGTGTTGTCGATGCTGATCTGTAAGGGATCACTCAGTTCGGCAACAAGCTGGTCGTCGAAATTCAATAGTGAACCCGCCGCGGGAGAAGAGCCAAACTCAGGTTCCGGGCTGACCTCCTCATAAGTCCCAATACAACCCGCCGCGTTCTGGGAAGCCAGTCGTGATTCGAGCAGGGACTGTACCGTTGGGTGAAAGTCCTGCAGGCTTCCGCAGCCCCCCAACTGGTGACAGTAGCTCATCACAGTCCCTTTGCCACTGATCGGGCATTCCGGAGCACCGCTATAACACCCACCTTCACCGTTGTAACACTTGTCAACAGGATCATCATAACAATGAGTATGAACTGAGCCCATGTTGTGCCCCAATTCATGACCCACGAACAGAGCCGTACCACCAGCGCTTCTTGACGAACCGATGGCGTTATAACTGTAGCTGCCGGATGCGCCACCCTCCCTCGACCGGCCTTTATTGCAGTACGAGTTAATCCATGCAATTCCTGAAAAACCTCCCCCCGAGATGCCGCGGCCGCTGAACATCGCTGCAAATTGCCGCTCAACCCCGCCCATATTGTCCATCCAGTATCCACCGAATTCAATTAGCTGTGAATAGCGGCTGCCGCTTGCGCTGTAGGGGTCCGCGCCTGTCCTTAACGTGACATCCCCGATCAACAAACGGGTTTCGATATCCCGCTCATAAAATACATTCATCGCCAGGAAGATGTCCGTGATCCATTCCATGGCCTCTACCGGGTCGTCACCGAATCCATCCATCCACTCGTTATCTGTGTCGATGGCGACCACAGCCTGGAAACTGATACTGGCACCCAATGGGGATTTCGTCGCGCTTGGGACGATTTCAGACTCAAGGCTCTTAAGATTAGCTAACGGCTGGTTCTGCTTTTCTGTGCCACAAAAATTCGAGCCTGGACTTTCCTCTTCAAGGGGCTCAAATTCCAGTTGGCCCACCAGGTTGCCTGATATCGTCATCGGCTGACCGTACTTGCTGGCGAAACCGTTGACCTCGCCCGTCTCAGAATTGACCGCCAATCCGATGCCCGTGGAATCGTTGGTTGCAACAAAAAACTGGCGCGGGTCCCGGGGCAATTCGATTTCTCCGTCCGAACCCAACAGCCGTATCCGTGAGCCGGGTGCAAAAACCTGGACCCGGCGGAAATCCAGGCCGTATTCCAGGTTATCCGTAAACGCTTCGATCGATTCCAGTTTCAGCACTGAATCCGGGCTGGCGTACAGCAGCGCATCCATTTCCTCGAAGGTCAGCGTCACGCGGCCGGGCTCGAGTGCTGGCCGCTCAGAGTTACTGCGGGCAAATGGTGTTTTAACCGGGGGGGTGGTTAGATAATCCGGACCGTCCTGCGCAAAGGCCGGAACCACAGATAACCACAACAACAACGAAATCAAAATCCCTTTCATCTACCTACCACTCCCTGGCCGGTTATTCATGTCTGGCCCGAACAGGCCATATACTCTTTAAGCCTCTCGCGATTTGTACGTTAAGTCAATGAAATAAAAACCATTCTATGGGCGTTACTGCTTCATGTACCCGCTGGTCGGTGGTACAGTAAGAGACAGGAAACACTATGGATGGACAGACTTGATCATGAGTGACCAAAAACTAAAAGAACTGCTCGGCAGCTTGCAAAAAACCCTCGAAAATACGGATAAGGTCGACTCCGAGACCCTGCAACTCGTCCGCGAACTGGATGAAGACATCAACCGATTGCTGGATCCGGAATCACCGGAAAATGATCAGGATAGTGTTATTGAACGGGCCCAGGAAGTTGAAACGCAATTCGCCATCAAGCACCCCACGGCTGAGCGGTTTCTAAGGGAAATCATCGACGCATTGTCCAAAGTCGGTATCTGAGAAACACCCGGGAATAAAATCGTTAGTTGAGTATCCTGTATCCACGGTAGCGCAAACAGTTCTTGGTGACGCGGGCCTTCTCATTATCTGATTTCAACAGCCCCCCTGCTCCACCCGTCACCGCTCCAGTAGCCGCGGCCGTCCCAACATTACCGCCGATAACCCCGTACGCTGCACCGACCCCGGCGCCAAATGCTGCTGAATTGGCGGTCATTTTGCCTGCCTCAACCTGCTCAGCCACATGCTCGCACTGGGCCAGGTCTTGCTCATACTGGACCATATCTACGTTATAGGTATCGACAATGGGCTTGGAGGCGCACGCCGGCAAAAACGCCAGAAACATCAGTGCTGTTAAACAGACGACCCGATCCCTGTTCATTGCTTTCTCTCGCAAAACCCATTCCGTTGTCAGTATGGCATACTCATCAGC
>CAYUBS010000131.1:4571-7888 GCA_964443145.1 uncultured Wenzhouxiangellaceae bacterium
CATTGGGTAAGTTGTTTCTGAAGGGACTGGTCGTGGTCATTCCCGTAGCACTGACGCTGGCCATTTTATGGTGGCTCGCGCGTGGGGCAGAGCAAATTCTGGGCGGCCTGTTGATGCGCTTCCTGCCCAGCGGCTGGTACATCCCGGGTATGGGTGTTGTATCGGCCGTGGCCATGACAATCCTGATTGGTTTGTTAACGCACGTGATCCTGTTTCAAAAGCTATTCGCACTCGGTGACGCCATTTTGCAGCGCCTGCCGCTGGTCAAGACCATTTACTCAGCGCTGAAAGACTTCATCGGCTACCTTAGCCCGGACAGTAAGATGGCAATGAGTAAGGTGGTGCTGGTAAAAGTCCCGGGACAACAATTTGAACAAATGGGCTTCGTAACGCGGGAGGACTTCAGCCGCCTTCCGCTGGAACTGACTGTCGATGAGCCGATCGCCGTCTATTTGCCGATGAGCTATCAGATTGGAGGCTACACCCTGTTCTTGCCGCGCTCCTGCCTGACCCCGGTGGACATGTCGTTTGAAGAAGGCATGAAGCTGGTGCTCACAGGCGCCGTTTCGCGCGAAGAACCCGCACAAAACATCAGTAGCGAAGAAACCAAAATCGGAAATGAAGACACCTGAAAATGAAAAACCTGTATTTGCTACCCATTGCTCTACTTGCCTTGCTCTGCATTACGGCCTGCAAACCAATGGAACAGGCACCCGTGTCTGATTCCAGCGCAGATACCGTCACACCGGTACTGACCGGCATGTTCCGTTACATGGCTGATGCAGCCATCTTTCGTGACTGTCGTAATAATAAAACCTACCCGGTTTCGATGGAGGGCGGCTATATAGAATTGGAGCGCGCCTATTTAGATTCCGGAGTTAGTGCCGGTGACGAGGTCATGATTAAGCTCAGAGGGCGTTTACTTGAGCGGCCTGGAATGGAAGAAAATACCAGTAAAGTCAGTTTGATAGTAGATAGTCTTGAGAAATTAGTTCCTGATGAAACCTGTGCCCCATCGGTACACGCCGAACTGTCTGGAACTTATTGGCGGCTGGATCAATTACAAGGAAAGCCCGTCAAGACGCCAGAAGGCATGAAGGAAGCCCATATGATCCTGGCCAATGCCGAGTCCCGCGTTCACGGCAACGCCGGCTGCAACAACTTCTTCGGCCAGTTCACCAGCAAAGACGATACCCTGAGCTTCTCCGCGCTCGGCTCAACCATGATGGCCTGCCCTGCGGCCATGGACACAGAACAAAGCTTCCTTGTCGCCCTTGGCAACACCACCCACTATAAAATCAGCGGCCTCTTCCTCGAACTCTACAAAGGAGACCAACTCCTGGCCACATTGGAAGCCGTTTACCTCTAACTCCACACAGGATCACATCCGGCAGGCATACTGTATATAATTACAGTATGCCCTCCCCGCCCCCATACGCCGAACTGGCCTGCACCAGTAACTTCACCTTCCTGACCGGCGCCTCACACCCGCAGGAACTGGTCGCACAGGCAGCAGAGCTGGGCTACAAGGCCATTGCACTTACTGATGAATGCTCAATGGCCGGCGTGGTGCGGGCCCTGGAGGAAACACAGCGCTGCAACGAACGGGGCTTGCCCATCCAGCTGATACCCGGCAGTAGTTTCCGGCTGGAAAATGGCTCGCGGCTGATTCTGTTGCCCCTGGACCATGCGGGTTACACCCAGATCTGCACCCTGGTCACGCAGGGACGGCGCAACGCGCCAAAAGGCAAATATGCCCTGCCCGACTCCAGCTTTGAGCATGGCCTGGACCGCTGCCTGGCCGTGTGGCTGCCGCTTGCTGAAGATGACTTGCTGACCGCACACTGGCTCACGGCCTATTTTCCCGACCGCTGCTGGCTGGGTGCCAGTCTGCACCTGGGCCCGGATGACAAGGCCCGCCTGGAACATCTGCTGGCCACTGCCAGGGCGACCGGGCTACCGGTAACCGCCTGCGGCGACATCCAGATGCATACCCGCTCGCGCCGGATGTTGCACGATGTACTGACAGCCATCCGCCACGGCTGCCCGGTGAGTGAACTGGGCTACCGCAGCCTGCCCTGCGGCGAACGCCACCTGCGCAGCCGCGCACTGTTGGCCCAACTGTTTCCCGCGGAACTGCTGGAGGAAAGCGCCGCCATCGCAACACGTTGCTGCTTCCGGCTGGAGCAGCTGCATTACCGCTACCCACGCGAAGTGGTCCCGCAGGGCATGACAGCTACCGCCTACCTGCGGGAACTCACCGAAGCCGGCATCCAGGAAAGATGGGGGCACGACCCTAACCCCATTTCCAGCACCTTGCGTTTGCAAATAGAGAAGGAACTCAGGTTAATAAAAGAGCTCAGCTACGAGCCTTTCTTCCTGACGGTATACGACATCGTCAAGTTTGCAAAAAGCCAGGGCATCCTGTGCCAGGGGCGGGGTTCTGCAGCGAATTCTGCGGTGTGCTACTGCCTGGGCATTACCGAAGTAGACCCGGCCCGCATGAACATGTTGTTCGAACGCTTCATCTCACGTGACCGCGATGAACCGCCTGACATCGACGTGGACTTTGAACACGAACGGCGCGAAGAAGTCATCCAGTACATCTACCGGAAATATGGCCGTGACCGCGCCGCGCTGGCAGCCACCGTGATCACCTACCGGCCCCGCAGCGCAATCCGCGACGTGGGCAAGGCCCTGGGGCTGCCGCCCGCCCAGGTCGACCAGTTGGCTGCCAATACCGCCTGGTGGGACCAGCCGGAAGGCTTTGCGCAACGCATCAGCCAGCTGGGGTTCCAGCCGGACACACTGCAGATACGCCACCTCATCCACCTGGTCCAGTCCATCGTCGGCTTTCCGCGCCACCTGTCACAACATGTGGGCGGATTCGTAATTTCCGAAAGTCCCCTGGCCAGCCTGGTGCCGGTGGAAAACGCCGCGATGGCCGACCGCACGGTCATCCAGTGGGATAAGGAAGACCTTGAAACCCTGGGCATGCTGAAAGTCGATTGCCTGGCGCTGGGCATGCTGACCGTGATCCACCGCTGCCTGGACCTGCTCAAGGCAGACTCACAAGTGTCTTCCCTGTCCGACATCCCGGCCGAAGACCCGGCAACCTACGATATGATCCAGCAGGCAGATACCGTGGGGGTATTTCAGATCGAATCCCGCGCCCAGATGGCGATGCTGCCACGTCTGAAACCAGCCTGTTTTTATGATCTTGTCATCGAGGTCGCCATCGTCCGGCCCGGACCCATCCAGGGCAACATGGTGCATCCCTACCTGCAGCGCCGGCGCGGCACCGAACGGGTGGAGTA
>CAYUBS010000132.1:0-7794 GCA_964443145.1 uncultured Wenzhouxiangellaceae bacterium
AAATCATCTTCTTGTTCATTCAAATTTCCTTTTGCAGCCAGTACAGCGCAGAAAAAACTTTCGGATCGAGGGATTTGCCTGCGGCCTGCTGAGCGGCCAACCAGTCGTCTACTTCGGTTAGCGGTATCACGTGCGTTTCTATGTCTTCACTCGCGTCACCCCCTCCCGGCCCTACGCGCGTCAGTCCGCGGGCGCGAATAAACGATATGATTTCGTCAGACATTCCTGCTGAACTGGGACACTCCATAATCAGTTCCATCTTCTCAGCGGCAAACCCCGTTTCTTCCTCGAGTTCGCGGGCAGCCGCAAGCAGGATCGGTTCATCTGGATCCTCATGATCGCCAACCAGGCCTGCCGGAATCTCGATAACACGGGCATTCACAGGCCTGCGAAACTGCTCGACCAGGATGATTTCTTCATCAGCGGTGACAGCGACCAGTGCAACCACGGCACTCGCGTTGCTGCGGCTGACGAATTCCCAGTCATTTCTCTCCAGCATGCTGAGGTAACGCCCCTGGAAATGAGTGATAATTTGAGTCATGGATTCAATGTCCCGGTGGCTCTGATAAACTGAGAAGATTGTATCCTTAGCGGCGGCACATTCACATGTTTTCGGGAGTCCGGAACTTATAGCGTGCAATCCGTTCAAACAAAGCCAGGACAATAACCACCCCGAATTTTCAAGGAACCAACATGCCAAGAAATTTAATTGCAGGCATCGCAGCAGCGATCGCTGTTTTTCTGTTTACCGCCTCGTCGCAGGCCCAGTCAACCAACGATCAGCCAGCACCTGTAAAAGCGGCGCCTGAAAAAAAGGCGGTTGAAAGCAAGAGCGCCGTGCAACAGCTGCAGGAAGCTGTGGAACTGGAGAAGCAATCACAGGAAGCTTATGTCGCTGAAAAGTGGGTCGCTTACTACGTTGCCAACATGAAGCTGAGCAAATTACGTCCGTACCAACCTGAATATATGGTAAATATCATTCGCGCTTGCGCCAGGCTTGGCCGTAAAAGTACGGCTTACCATTACATGTTGAAAATGCAGCAACAGGGTATGAGCTACGATTTCAATTCGATCGAAGATTCCGTAGGTATTCGCGATACGGAAGCATACGGTTATATCAATAATCTGTTGATTGAAGCAGGTAGCCCCGCCGGCGAGGCTGCCACAGTGTTCGATTTACCGGAGCAGGCTTCGGATTATCAGGTCATAAGCTGGGACAGCTCCAGGGAGCGCTACCTGGTAGGTACACTGGCTGAAGGCTCTTTGATGGCCATTTCGGAAGAAGGCGAGACGGAGCTATTGCTCAAGGCCGATGAGGAAAACGGGCTGTGGTCAATCATGGGCTTGTCGGTGGACGAAGAACGTAACCGGCTTTGGATTTCGAGCTCTGCCACACCGCGCTTTTCAGGGTTTTCAGTGGGGGACAAGAACCATGGTGCCCTGTTCGAACTGGATCTGAAAACACTGGAGGTCATAGGCCGGTTCAATTTGCCGGTAGATGCATTGACCCACGAACTGGGCAGCCTGGCGGTTACTTCAGATGGACATGTGTACGTAATTGATCGCGCGACACCCATTGTTTACCACAAACTGCCTGATTCGGACCGTTTGGAAGCTTTTTTTGCCAGCCCTGATTTGATAGAGCTACGTGATATTGCCGTGACTCCGGACAACAGCAGGGTTTTTATCGCGGATGCTTACAAGGGCATCCTTGTAATCGACCCGGTTGCCCAGCAGGCCGGCCTGTTAACCGGACCGGAGACCCTCAACCTCGGCGGCATCAATGCCATGGAGTATCAGAACGGCCACCTGTTCCTGGTCCAGGGCGGGTTCAACCCCCAGCGGATCGTCAGGATGCAACTCGATGTTGCAGGTGCCGGTGTGGCGGGTATAAATCCGATGGTCGTCGCTCTGCCTGAATTTGACCAACCGGGTCCTGCGGCGATCCAGGATGATAAGCTGGTTTTCTTTGCCAACAGTGCTGCAGCGGAGAAAGGCGGTTTGCTGGTGATGGCCAGCCAGCTCGATGCGAGTGCTGAGGCTGCGGCTGTGGACGTAGAGGCAATGTACGAAGCGATGAAAGCCCAAATGCAGTAAGCGAGGTAATAACAACATGGCTCTACCCCCGGTTTACCTGGTCGATGCGAGTATCTATATTTTTCGGGCCTGGTTCTCGATGAGTGACGATTTTGTCAATCAGCGGGGTGAGCCAACCAACGCCGTTTATGGTTTTTCAGGATTTTTGTGCAGCCTGCTCGAACGAACCCGTGCAGAGCATATTGCTATCGCGTTTGACGAATCTCTGGCCACCAGTTACCGCAACGAAATTTACCCACAGTACAAGGCCAACCGGGAACCGGCCCCTGAGGAACTGAAGCGCCAGTTTGGGTGGTCCCGCTCCGTGGCCGAGGCCATGGGCCTGCAGTGTTTTGGTGACTCACGTTACGAGGCTGACGATCTGATCGGCACGCTGGCCGGTTTCTGGAGTGCTCGCGGGCACCCAATCTGCGTCGTCACTGCTGATAAGGACCTTGCCCAACTCGTGGGCGAAAACGATCACTGGTGGGATTACGCCCGAAATCAAAAACTTAACCCAAAACAGCTGACTGAGAAATTTGGCGTGATGCCTGAGCAGTTGGCCGACTTCCTCGCGCTCACCGGTGATGCCGTCGATAATATTCCAGGCATCCCGGGTATCGGGCCGAAATCTGCGTCCGCACTGCTGGGACACTTCGGGGATCTCGACAGCATCTATGAACGGCTGGACGAGGTGCAACACCTCAGTGTTCGTGGCGCCAAATCACTGCAAAAAAAGCTGCATGATCACCGCGACGCTGCGGAGCTTGCAAGAAAATTAACGGTTATTGAAACGGCGGTGGAATCGGCACTGGCTGCCCCGGAACTGGGCCGCAGGGAGGTCGACACCGCGCGCCTGAACCGCTTGTTTGATGAACTCGATTTTGGTGGCATGCTGCGGCATCGCTGCCTTCACGCATAACCCCCCGATGTCGCACTAATTAGTCCAGCAGGGCAAACCCACGTTGCACCCGTTTTCGCAACTGGCTGTTGCGGGGGAAATGCGCGAGCAGAAAGTCCATCTGATCCGTCAGAATTTTTCGGCCTTGCAGGTACACATATTCTGCGTGTGTAGGTTTGAATGGAATGGCCAGTAATTCCATACCGGCTTGCTCCGGCGTCCGCCCGGCCTTGTAGTTATTACAGCGTTTGCAGGCGGTGACCACGTTGACCCATTTATCCAATCCGCCCTGGCTCAGGGGCTTTACGTGATCCCGTGACAGCAGGAAGTTGGGGAATTGCTCTCCGCAATACAAACACAGTGACTGGTCGCGCCTGAACAGACCCTGATTGTTCAGGGGTGGAGCGTAGGAGTCTGAAAACAGGTGTGTGTGTGCATGGCGCCCGTTGCAAGCGATGATCGCGTTGACGTCCACAACGCTCTGGATGCCGGAGATTGAATTAATCCCGCCGTGGATACGATAAACAGTGCGGCCAAGGGCGTAGCTGACCTGGCCCAGTGAAATCAGGCGCACCGCGTCCTTGTAGCCGATCCACTCCAGTGGCATCCCGGCGACATCGGTTCGCAGTACCTGTTGTTGGAGATCCGTTTCCATTCCTCTACGCTATGCCAGCATTTGTCACTATAAGCACAAGATATAGTGTTTTTATTTCATCTTTAAGGCTATATATCGCGTTTTCGGGGAAATGGCAAGTAATCCGTGATGAGCCGGAAGGGGCTGCAGGTGGTCAGGGGGTATTTTTGATGGTTTACTTTCGGGCTGGAACCACTGGGCGATAGTCTGGTCAATCAATAAGTCCTTTGATCCAAACAGGAGTTAGTGTGGAACGTTTTTTACAAATGCACCTGAAGCTGTTTGCCACAGTTTTTCTGATTATTGCACCGCAGGCCGCCCAGGCCGCGCTTCCTGTTTCAATGGATGGGGAGGCGCTGCCCTCGCTGGCCCCAGTGCTCGAGCGGGTGATGCCCTCTGTGGTCAATATATATACGCAGACGCGGGTGCGGGTCCGCAGTCCGTTAATGGATGACCCGTTTTTCCGGCGTTTCTTCAATATGCCCAACACGCCGCGTGAGCGGGTTTCCCAAAGCCTGGGTTCCGGCGTCATCGTGGACGCTGATGAGGGTTTCGTGCTCACCAACAATCACGTGATAGCCGGTGCAGACGAGATCTCTGTCACGCTTTCGGACGGGCGCAGCTTCGATGCGGAAGTGATCGGAACCGATCCGGATACCGATCTTGCCATGGTGCGTATTCCCTCAGAAGATCTGCAGGCGCTTCCATTCGCTGATTCCAATCAGTTGCGAGTCGGGGATTTCGTCGTTGCTGTCGGTAACCCTTTCGGTCTGGGCCAGACCGTGACATCTGGTATTGTCAGCGCGCTCGGACGCACGGGTGTGCGTGGCTTGGAATTTCAGAATTTTATCCAGACTGATGCGTCGATCAATCCCGGAAACTCGGGTGGGGCACTGATAAACCTGCGAGGTGAACTGGTCGGAATCAATAGTGCCATTTTTACCCCGAGCGGGGGTAACGTGGGCATCGGATTCGCGATCCCGTCTGCAATGGCCACGCACGTAATGGAACAACTGGCGGCATTCGGTGAAGTCAGGCGCGGGACACTTGGAATCTCGGTGCAGAATTTGACCGATGAATTGGCCGGGGCATTCGACCTGGAGAAAAATCAGGGTGTGCTGGTGGCTGAGGTGGCCGAAGATTCGGCGGCAGACGAAGCGGGGCTGCAAGCCGGTGACGTGGTACTTACCATCGCAGGTCAGCTGGTTAGGAACACACAGGAATTCCACAATTACGAAGGGCAGTTTCCGGTCGGTGAACAGTTGAAGCTGGGCATAATCCGCAACGGTTCTAAAAAGAGTATTAAAGTCAGTGTCGAACAACTCAAAGCACTGGATGGCAGTACCATCGATTACCGCCTGGAGGGTGCCAGGTTCGAGGAGTTACCATTGAAACAACGCTCGGATCGAGTGACCGGTGTGCTCCTTTCAGAGCTCGAACCAGAAAGCAGGCTTGCGCGCCAGGGCGTGCGGCCGGGTGACATCATCACCGGTTGCAACCGCATGGCCACCCGCGATCTGAGTGAGTTTCAGGAGGTTGTTTCTTCGGTGCGCGGAAGCCTCTATCTGCAGGTCCGTAGAGGCGGCAGAGATTACGTGGTCCGTATGGATTGAATTGTGCGGAGACCCGCAACTGATTTATGCTCTTGTCCCCAACATGACAACAGAGACCGGAACAGTGTGCTACTTCTCGATTGACGAACTTGAGCAAGACCAGGCAGTCACTTCATTGCGTGCGGTTAACAGTGATGGGCTCGATGAGTGGAAAAAAGCCGCTACGCCGGCCCAGCGACAGTGGCTGGAGGATGCGGGTTTCGTAGCCTCTGCGGATCGCTTCTGCGCTGTACCCGGAGCGGATGGTTCAATGGAGACCTGTCTGTTTGGGTACCGGGACCAGGGTGCGCTATACCGCATGGCTACTCTGCCTGCGGGATTGCCCAGGGGCATTTATCGGTTGGATTGCGATTGGCCGCGCGACCAACGCGTGCAGGCCGCACTGGGTTGGGGGCTTGCAAGCTACCGGTTTGACCGCTACAAGGCGGACAACAGGCCAAAGCCCGTGTTGTTGCTGGACGAAGAGATTGATCGCGAGGTGCGCTCCCTGCTGCAGGCACAGGTTCTGGTCAGGGACCTGGTCAATACGCCAACCGAACACATGGGGCCCTCTGAACTGGCCGATGCCGTGATGCTCGAGGCAGACCGGTTTGGGGCCGAGGTGGTATGTGTTGCGGGTGATGAGCTATTGACCGAGAACTTTCCGGCAATTCACGCCGTTGGCCGGGCTTCACACCGCAAACCCCGACTGCTTGAGTTGAACTGGGGTAACGAAGATGCGCCGGTGCTGGCGCTGGTTGGCAAGGGCGTGTGTTTCGACACCGGCGGCCTCGACTTGAAACCAGCAGCAGGAATGCTGTTGATGAAAAAAGACATGGGCGGTGCAGCCCATGCGCTGGCGCTGGCCAGGCTGGTGATGGAAAACAACTTGCCGGTGCGATTGAAGCTACTGATCCCTGCCGTTGAGAATGCAGTTGCCGGTAATGCGTACCGGCCTGGTGACGTCATTCCATCCAGAAAAGGCCTGTCGATCGAAATAGGCAACACAGATGCAGAGGGCAGGGTGGTTCTTTCAGATGCCCTGGCCTATGCCTGCGAAAGCCTGCCCGACCTGGTGATCGATTTTGCGACACTGACGGGTGCGGCCCGGATTGCACTGGGGGCAGACCTGCCACCGCTGTTCAGTAACCGCGATGAAGTGGCCGAGGGTATTCAGCAGGCCGGTGATGAATCAGAAGACCCGCTCTGGACGATGCCGCTGTATCAGCCCTACCGCAAACTGATCGAGAGCCCCATCGCTGATATCAACAACGCCGGCAAGAGTTCGTTTGGTGGCTGTATTACCGCCGCGCTCTTCCTTGAGCACTTTGTTGATCCGGCTATTTCCTGGGTGCATATCGATACGTTTGCCTGGAACCAGAGTGATCGGCCCGGTAGGCCCCAGGGGGGCGAAGCGTTGGGTTTGAGAGCCGTATTCCGCTATTTGCAGACGCGCTACGGGCAGTAAAATATGGTTAGAAATCCGATCCTGCGGGGTTTCAACCCCGATCCCTCCATATGCCGCGTAGGGCAAGATTATTATATTGCGACATCTACCTTTGAGTGGTTCCCGGGCGTACAGATTCACCACTCCCGTGATTTGGAAAACTGGAAGCTTGTCAGCCGTCCGCTGAATCGGGCGGATCTGTTGAACATGGTTGGCGTGCCGGATTCCTGTGGAGTATGGGCGCCTTGCCTGACCTGGCACGATGGGTTGTTCTACCTTAGTTACTCATCAGTCAGCCGGTTCGACGGTAATTTCAAAGACACCCCCAACTACCTCACGACTTCACCCTCCATTGACGGGGAGTGGTCTGCGCCGGTTTACATGAACTCCGGCGGCTTTGATCCTTCCATTTACCATGCCGAGGATGGCCGTAAATGGTGGCTGAACATGATTTGGGATCACCGGCCTGATCGGACATTTTTCCGTGGTATTGCACTTCAGGAATACTCCCCGACAGAAAAGAGGCTGCTCGGAAATCGAAAGATTATTTTCGACGGCACCGAATTCGATTGCACCGAAGGACCGCACCTATACAGGTACGAGGACTACTTTTACCTGATGACTGCCGAAGGTGGCACGGGTTACGAGCACGTCGTGACCATGGCGCGTTCAAAAACCATTGACGGGCCGTACGAAGTGGATCCGGATGGACCGGTCGTCACCGCATATGACGTACCTGACCACCCCCTGCAGCGCAACGGCCATGCCGACCTGGTTCAAACAGCCGACGGGCAATTTTTAATGGTGCATTTGTGCACTCGTCCTTTGCCGGGAACCCGCCGAAGCCCCCTCGGGCGTGAGAGTGCGATCCAGCGGCTGGAAAGAAATGACGCTGGATGGTTCCGCCTGGCGTCTGGCGGGCGCCTGCCCCAACTGGATGTGGCCATTACGGGGCCGGATGCTGCCGGGCCACGCGAGGTGGACAATACCGGGCGGGATGATTTTGAAGAGACCCGATTGCCGGATCACTACCAGTGGCTGCGCACTCCATGGCCCGAGGAAATATTCAGCTTGTCAGGTCGCCCCGGATTTTTGAGGCTTCATGGCAGGGAGTCACTCGGAAGTCATTTTTACCAGGCCCTGG
>CAYUBS010000133.1:0-7749 GCA_964443145.1 uncultured Wenzhouxiangellaceae bacterium
GTTCAGTTTGTTGATCGTCTCGATCATATGCACCGGAATACGGATGGTGCGGGCCTGATCAGCGATCGAGCGCGTGATGGCCTGGCGAATCCACCAGGTCGCGTAGGTTGAGAATTTATACCCACGGCGGTATTCAAACTTGTCGACCGCTTTCATTAAGCCGATGTTGCCTTCCTGAATCAGGTCGAGGAACTGCAAACCGCGGTTGGTGTACTTCTTGGCGATAGAGATCACCAGGCGCAGGTTGGCTTCAACCATTTCTTTCTTGGCGCGACGGGCCTTGGCCTCACCGATGGACATAGTGCGGTTGATATCTTTGAGTTCCGCAATAGTCAGCCGCGTTTCCGTCTCGATCCGGCCCAGCTTGGTCTGGACAACACGGATTTCCGGCGCATATTCCTTCAGGGGGGCAACCCATTTTTGGGTGCCCTTGAGAATCGGCGTCAACCACCTGTGGTTAGCCTCGTTCTCGGTGAAGGACTTAATGAAAATTGACTTCGGCATCTTGGCCTGAAAAACGGCCATCTGCAAAATCATGCGCTCCAGGTCACGGGTCCGCGATACTACGTAACGCAGGCGATCGACCAGGTGATCAACCATCTTCGCCGGGTACTTGATACGCTTGAAGATATAGGCCATGTCATCACAAGCCTTGATGACCGTTGGATGTCCCGGGCCATTTTTTTCCTGCAAGGCAAGGTATTTCTTATAAAGAACGGCCAGTTCTTCGAACTTGGCATCGACCTCTTCGAGATCCGGACCGGTAGGCCCCTGATCCTCTTCTTCCTCTTCCTCTTCTACTTTTTCGACCTTACCGTCTTTGTTTTTCGCGGCCTCTGCAGCCTTCACTTTGGCCGGCTTGACCGGTTTTGGAATTTCCTGCTTGGCCAGCTCAACCGGATCGATAAAGTCGATCATCAGTTCGGTCAGGCGTTGCCTGCCGTCCTTGTAGTTGGCGTACTGCACCAGCAGAGTGGCGTATGTTCCGGGGAACCGTGATAGCGCATGGTGTACCTGCAACAGGCCATCCTCGATACGCTTGGCGATGGCAATTTCGCCTTCACGGGTTAGCAACTCGACCGTACCCATCTCGCGCATATACATGCGCACCGGGTCTGTAGTGCGCCCGATCTCGGTTTCCACAGCGGCCAGCGCTGCCGCTGCCTCTTCGGCTGCGGTGTCATCCTCGGTTGCCGTGGTGGCTGTGTCATTCAGGATCAGCGAATCGGCTTCAGGCGCTACTTCATGCACCGAAATTCCCATATCGTTAATCATGTTGACAATATCCTCAATCTGTTCAGGATCGACGATGTCATCCGGAAGATGATCGTTCACCTGGGCATATGTGAGGAAGCCCTGCTCTTTACCTTTGGTAATGAGCACTTTTAATTGTGATTGCTGATTTTCGTTCATAAATTTTTATATGTAGTGAAACTATAGTCTATGACCATCAACGCGGCTACACCGTTACATGAAAGTAACGCTTTTCCGCCCCTTATTCCGACTCTTCACCTTGTAAAGCGTCTATTAATTCCTGCCGTTTGTGCTGCAAAGCCAACAGCTTTGTCCTGTCTTCAGTCGCCAGATCAACGATTTTCGGCATATGTGAGATCTGTGTCTCGGTCCACTGTAACTCCAGGCCGGTTACTGCGTCCCTGAATTCCAGGGCCAGTAGTGAATCTTCACCATGCAAGCGCCACGCTGCCAGCGTATTCAAATGAGATTGTGCAGTGTGGCCGCGCCAAAGTTCCAGTACCTGAGCGGTAGTCATATTGGGGCTTTTGGCGCAGAAGTCAACAAGTTCCCGGTAGATTTCAAAGCCGGCCAGGTCACAACCTTCAAAGACCTCCATGTTCTGCACGTCCACGGCAAGCGCAGGGTTCTGTATAAGATGCGCCAGGGCCGTCCTCATGGGTGTTCTCTGCTGCGCCGGTTTGCCGGCAAGCCGGGTAGGTCTCGCCGGTCTCGGCTGCTGGGCAGCGCGGCCGATGATCCGGTGCTGGGCCAGTGTTTCGAGGCGTCCCAGCATCATGTCGTGAAATACGCCTTCCGGGATTTTATCCAGCAGGGGTTTGGTTTGCTCCACCAGCCTGGCCCGGCCGTCAATCGAGCTCATGTCCACGACCTGGGTGAAGTGATCAAAAAAGAATTCAGAAAGTGCCTGTGCCTGGTCCAGCTGTACGGAAAAGTCTTCTGCGCCCAGCTTTCGTACCATGCTGTCCGGGTCTTCGCCATCAGGCAGGAAGAGGAAACGGGCCTGGCGGCCTTCCCGCAGACGCGGCAGGGTCGCCTCCAGCGCTCGCCAGGCGGCTTTTCTTCCGGCACGGTCACCGTCGAAGCAGAATATAATTTCGTCTGAAGCGCGAAACAGCAGTTCGGTCTGATCGCCGGTGGTGGCGGTGCCCAAAGTTGCGACGCAATTTTCAAAGCCGAACTGCGCCAGCGCTACCACGTCCATATAGCCCTCGACCACCAGGATACGATCCAGCTTTGCCTGGCTTTTTCTCGCCAGGTACAAACCGTACAGTTCCCGACCCTTATGGAACAGTTCTGTTTCAGGCGAGTTGAGATATTTCGGGCCATCGTCCTCAAGCGCCCTGCCCCCGAAACCAATGACACGGCCACGCCGGTCGTGGATTGGAAACATGATGCGGTGCCTGAACTTGTCGTACTCTCCGCTTTTGCCCTGGCTGAGCATGCCGGCACGTCTCAGCTGACCCAGGCGCTTCTCATCCGTTCCCAGGCGGGAACTGAGCTTGTCCCAGCCCTGCGGTGCAAAACCGATGCTGAACGTTTTGGCGACGTCACCCGACAAGCCGCGCTTCTTGAGGTAGGCAATAGCCTCCGGGCTCGTTTTCAGTTGTTCACAGTAATAGCTGGCGGCAGCCTCAAGAATGTCGTACAAATCGATTGCCGGCCGAGCCGCGCGGGCGGCTTCCCGCGGCACTTCAAGGCCGGCATGATGCGCCAGATCCTCAACTGCATCGACAAACTCGAGGCCCTCGAAGTTCATCAGGAAACCAATGGCAGAGCCGTGTGCGCCACAACCGAAACAATGGTAAAACTGTTTTAGCGGGCTAACGGTAAATGAAGGGGTTTTCTCGTCGTGAAACGGGCAGCAGGCTTGAAATTCACGACCGGCCCGTTTGAGTGGAACCCGCCGTTCGACAATCTCAACGATATCAAGACGGCCGAGCAGTTCTTCGATAAACGAGTCCGGTATCAGGCCCGCCATTCAGGAAGTAAGTTGTGTTTTGACAGCCTGGCTAACCGCTTTCATGTCTGCACGGCCCTGGACCTGACTGCGCAACGCGTTCATGACTGAACCCATGTCGCGGATGCTGCTGGCGCCGGACTCGGAAATGGCCGCCTGGATCAGCGTTGCAAGCTCTTCTTCACCCAACTGCTCTGGCAGGTAGCCCTGAATCAGGTCCAGCTCAAATCGCTCGACCACCGCGAGGTCCTCGCGGCCGGCTTTTTCGTACTGCTCCAGCGACTCGCGCCGTTGCTTGACCATCTTATCCAGCACGGCCAATACCCGTTCGTCGTCGAGCTCGATACGTTCATCGACCTCTATCTGCTTGATCGCAGCCGTTACCAGGCGCAACGTTGCCAGTTGCTCGCGCTGGTGCGCGCGCATGGCTGACTTGACGTCTTCCTGGATACGGGACTTCAGTGACATTTAGTACAGGCGGGTGCGGCGAACGACTTCCCGTGACAAGCGACGCATGTTGCGTTTTACAGCGGCAGCTGCTTTGCGTTTGCGTTCCTGGGTCGGTTTTTCGTAATACTCACGGCGACGGGTTTCAGCCAGCACACCGGCTTTTTCACAGGAGCGCTTGAAGCGGCGCAGTGCGTATTCAAACGGTTCATTATCGCGAACTTTTACACTCGGCATTAAATTTCACTCTTCCTTTGTGCCAAAATTTGGCGTTGATTCAAGTTAGCCGTCTATTTTACCGTGGGTTAATAGCCTGACGCAAAGGTTTCATGAAAAATGTTTTTCAGGCGTAGGCCACAACACCGCCACGACGCGGGTCGCCAGCACCATCAAAGGTGCCGCCGGGCTTGACCGAAACCGTGTGAACGCCGCCGAAAAAGAGATTTTTTTCAGACCAGATATGGTTTTCAGGAGCAGCGGATTGAAGTGCGGCCAGCGAATTTTCACTGAACCCCGGTTCCAGGCTCAACATGTCACCCTCCAGGTGAATGCGGGCAGCCGCCACAGCCTGCTCCGGCGCCATGTTGAAGTCCAGCAGGTTGACCAGTACCTGTGTAATGGCGCTGCGGATACGGTTCGACCCACCAGAGCCCAGTGCCAGTCGCGTGCCATCAGCCAGTTCCACCACGGTGGGCGACATCATCGAGGCCAGCCGGGCGCCTTTCTTCCAGCGGTTAAAACCTCCCGGGTTGAGATCCTCTTCACCCAGCATGTTGTTCAACATCACACCGGTTCCGGGTAATACATAGGAGCATCCTTCGCCATTGGAGGCGGTCAGGCTGGCGATATTGCCTTCCGCGTCGGCAACGCTGATGTGCGTTGTGCCCCTGCTGAACAGGGAATGCAGCTCAAGGCCCTGCTGCCACTGCCGGACCGTCTCCGGCCCCAGCAGTACTTCCATCCTGGCCAGATCCAGGCCTGCCTCCATGGAGTATTCATGCCGTGCAACGCTGGCTGCCCGCATCCCGCGCAGCAGGTTCAATACATGCCCGGTGCTGCCCCAGGTATCACTTGCCGAATCCCAGTCACCCATTACGCCCAGCGCAAAAGCCACCAGGCTTCCCCCGGGTGAGGGGGGCGGATTGATCGCACAACGGGCGCCACGGTGCCTGAACACCACCGGCTTCCTGAGCTCCACCCGGAACTCTTCCAGGTCCTGCAGGGTGATATGCCCGCCTTTCTCAGCACTGTCACTGGCCAATTGCGCTGCCCACTCGCCGCGGTAGAAAAGCTCCGGGCCCTCGCTAATCAAGGCCTCGAAACAGTCCGCCGCCGCCGGGTTGCACAGCAACTCGCCTTCACCGATCAACTGCCCCTGCCGGGTGGGCGACTGGTAAAGCGCAAACGACTCAGGTGTGGCCTGCATGATGGACTTCAAAATCCGGATCACGTAATGGTGGAAGGCATCGACGCGCACTCCCGAGCGGGCCAGGCCGATGGCTGGCTGCATGATTTCACGGACCGGCATTCGCCCCAGGTCACGATGCGCATCGAATATGCCTGCTACGACTCCGGGAACCGCGATGGACCCCATGCCGATATGGAATTCCTGCTCCACTGTGCCGAAATCAGCCATGATCGGGTAGAAATCAAGCTCATCATCCGGCCGCCGTTCTTTTGGGGTCTGGCAGAAAAAATCGTAGACGCGGGGTTTGTGCCCGTCGGGCAACGCCAACAGAAACCCGCCGCCACCGAGGCTGGCCAGCAGCGGCTCGGCGATCGATGCCGTGCACAGCGCACCCAGTGCCGCATCAAAAGCGTTGCCACCGGCCTTCAGTATTTCAACGGCTGTCTGCGAAACTTCCGCACTACCGGAAGCCGCCACGCCCAATCCCTTTGCCAATTGTTTACCCTGTGAAAACGAGCCGGAAAAGATAACACATGCACATCATGCCGCAAGCCCGCCCGACATAAAACAGCAAAGCCATTGCAGTTGTGCCCTGGGAACCCTATAAAGGGAACATGCGTGTACTCGGTATAGAAACTTCCTGCGATGAAACCGGGGTCGCCATCTACGATGGTGAGCTCGGCCTGATGGCTGATGTGTTGTATTCACAGGCACACATTCATGCCGAATATGGCGGCGTGGTGCCCGAAATCGCCTCCCGCGATCACGTCAGAAAACTGGTCCCTCTGCTGGATGAATGCATGGAAGAAGCCGGCTGTAGCAAGAGCTCGATCGACGGCGTGGCCTATACAGCAGGCCCCGGCCTGATCGGTGCCCTGCTGGTGGGCGCCTCGGCCGGTCGGGCCATCGCCCAGGCGCTGGAAGTTCCGGCGGTTGCAGTCCATCACATGGAGGGTCACTTGCTTGCCCCGTTGCTGGAGCCCGACCCACCGACATTCCCGTTTGTCGCCCTGCTGGTTTCCGGCGGTCATTCAATGCTGGTCGAAGTACGCAGAATCGGCGAGTACCGGGTGCTGGGAGAAACACTGGACGATGCAGCCGGGGAAGCCTTCGACAAGACGGCCAAATTGCTGGGGCTGGGCTATCCCGGAGGTCCGGTTTTGGCAGAAGCCGCAAAATCCGGAGACCCTGACAAATACCGGTTCCCACGCCCAATGACGGATCGTCCCGGCCTGGAATTCAGCTTCAGCGGTCTGAAAACCCACACCCGTAACCTGTGGCACAAACACCTTGAGGATGACAATGCGCAAGCGGATATCGCTGCCGGCTTCCAGCAGGCCGTGGTCGATACGATGGTGATCAAGTGCCGGCGGGCTATGCAGCAGACCCGCTGCAGCCAGTTGATCATTGCCGGCGGTGTGGGTGCCAACCTGCATCTGCGCGAAACGCTTTCACGTGCGGGCGAGAAATACGGCTGGGGCGTTTCCTATCCCCGTATCCGCTTTTGCACCGACAACGGCGCGATGATCGCCTACGCCGGCTACCACCGCCTGCTGGCCGGCGAATCCGAACCCAATATCATCAGCGCCCGCCCGCGCTGGCCCCTGCACGAGCTAATGACCGCGGATGGATGAAACCATGGATCGAGTATTTATAGAAAACCTGACGGTCGAAACCGTGATTGGTATTTTCGACTGGGAACGGGAAATCCGCCAGGCAGTCAGCCTCGACCTGGAGATGGAATTTGATATCCGCAATGCTGCAGCATCCGATTCAATCGAAGACACGCTGGACTACAAAGCGGTCTCGAAACGCCTGATTCGATTCATCGAGCAGAGCGAATTCCAGTTGGTGGAAACCCTGGCTGAGAAGTGCGCAACCATCGTCCTGCAGGAATTCCCGGTAAGCCGCCTGAAATTGAAACTCAGCAAACCCGGAGCGGTCCGCGGGTCAAGCGCCGTGGGCGTTATCATCGAGCGAAGCCTGGAACAGAAAAAAGGTTGAAAGCATGAGCACCGCTTACCTCGGACTGGGCAGCAACATCGATGCCAGGAACAACATCCGCTCGGCGATTGCCCACCTGCGCGAAACATTCACCAGCGTAGACCTGTCCCCCGTTTACCAGGCCACCGCCTACGGCTTCGACGGCAATGACTTCATCAACCTGGTTGCAAGAATCGAAACCCAGCTCACACCCCTGAAACTGAAAGCCTTCCTGACAGAGCTCGAGAACCAACACAAGCGCGACCGCCGGGCACCGAAATATGGCGACCGGACGCTGGACATCGATATTCTGCTGTACGACGACCTGTACCTGCTCAGCCCGGCCCTGGAGATACCCCGCAATGAAATCCTTGAAGCAGCCTACGTACTAAAGCCCATGGCTGACCTGGCGCCAGACCTGAACCACCCGGTATGTCACCAGACTTTCAGAGAGCTATGGAACAACTTCCCGAAAGACAACCTGGCATTAACGCCAATCGACCTTTAGCAGGGAAAGGAGACTCCTCGCCAGCGCCCCGGTTGGCGCAGCCAGAGGGGCGCCCAAACAATGCCGTTGAGCGCAGCCGCCTTCAGTTTCAAAGAAGCTGGAGCAGGGAAGCGAGACTCTATACATTCAGGGAACGGCCGCCATCTACGGCCAGGATCTGGCCGGTCACGTACGGTGCATCCAGCGCCA
>CAYUBS010000134.1:0-7642 GCA_964443145.1 uncultured Wenzhouxiangellaceae bacterium
GATCGCGTTGTAGTTCATCAGCATTTCCCAGTAGAGCCCCTGGCTCATAGGGAACAGTGCAATATCGAGGACGCGGGGACTGATACCACGGATGGTCAGTGGGTCGCTGTTGATGGGACCCAGCAAGGGGGTGCCTGATTCGTCCTGAGCAACAACGGGCAATGCCACTATGACCAGTATCAGGATCAGGACCATTCGAATTTTTCGCATTAATATCGCCCTGCCTGCTTTGAAAAGGGGTCATGACAAAGGGTCAGAGCCCTTTTTTGACCTTCGCCCATGCTACGCTTATTCATAATACTAACCCACAGGAGGATACCAAATGAGCATTGACCAGCTAACTGTTTTTCTGGGTTGGAGCACTGTCATAAATGCGGGCTTGATGTTGTGGGCGCTGATCGCACTCGCCCTGATGCCAAATCTTGTTTATAAGACACAGGGCCTGGTGACCAATCTGAGCCGCGAGGAACTGGAAAAAACGATGTATAACTTTCTCGGATTCTTCAAGCTAGGCATAATTTTTCTGAATTTTACGCCCTACCTGGTCCTGCGCCTGTTTTTTTAGGGCTTACCCATCCACCCAAGCAGCCGGCCGCCACTGCGCACGACTTGATAGATAGGTCTGGAAATTGACTGCTGGATTTGTTCTATCGGCGCAGAGACGGCACCGATCACCGGAATCGCATTCAATATCCGGTAGGACTCCCGGCTAATCGACAGGTGCATGGTTTCTACCGCATCCACCGTCCGGCAGACACCTTCACCCGCCAACACCAATGAGCCTGCAAGCACATCGGCCGCGGTCATATCACCGGCCAGATCACTGGCCGCAGGTAACTGAACCTCTGAGCCAGGATCGAAATGCAGACAGCCACCCTCCCTGTCCTCCCCAATCCAGCTTTCCAACTGCTGGTAAACACGATTGGATGTCGCCAATGGAACGTGACGCACTCCGTCTAAATGGGCGAATCGACTCTCCGGCGGCGCTGTCTCCGGATAAGCGCTGGAAGTCTGCACCAGGCTATCCCCCAACATCCGGTTCAACATCCTGGACATAACTCTGCCTGAACTGCTCGCCGATTCCACAGCTGAATCTGACTTGATAGAGCCGCTGATAAAACTGTGCCGGCAACCCGGATAGAAGTCGAGCTTATGGTGAGTCAGCCCATGGCGCAGATCCTGGATGCCGCGGCTGCGAAAATCGGCCCAATCGGCCCAGTGACTGATATATTCCTTCGGAGTCCGGCGCAGAACCCAACTGGCGTAATGCCCTGCCCGCTCAACCGGGGAGCCTTCATGGGGCGTACCCAGGTAGAAGCAGTCGGTGAGATATTCGAGCCAGTTATGTCCTTCCGCTTCTGCATAGCTCTGAGCGGACCGCATCAACAAGCCCCCCATACTGAAACCGACCAGCACAACCTCATCGATCTCAACCGGATAGTGCTCCACCAGCTCCGACAGATGGCGGGCAAAGGCCTCGCCATTTTTGATCACCGACAAGCCACTGTTGTAACGAAGATAAAACGGTGTAAAGCCGTGTTCCCGCTGCAGTCGGAGACCGTAGTTATCGTCCGCGCTGACGGTATTGGGAAAATTCCAGACGGTTTCGAGGTTGGTCAGGCCATGCAACAGAATCACAAGGCGGGACGTCAACCGGGAATCTGGGTGCCCCCAATTGCGACCAGGCTCGACACGCTGGCCGGCAGCATAAAACCCCATGCCGATCGCCAGCGGATTATCCTGCTCCAGCAGATAATCCCCCATCACGCCATTGAGTATCGCGCGTCCGTGTTGCCCCCGGCGTACCCACGGCGCCTTGTCGGCACTAGTCTCTGTATCGCTGATAGCTACATCTCCATGGTTGGCGTCCAGCATACGCTGCTGCAGAAGGGTTGGATAGCTACACTCACAGGGCTTGTGCACAGCACCACTTTTCTCTAAAATACGCGACCTCCCGGAAGGCCCCCAGGTAACCCAATTGTGATTACAACCGCAAACATCACCATGCAGTTCGGCGCCAAGCCACTGTTTGAGAATATCTCTGCCAAGTTTGGCAACGGTAACCGCTATGGCCTGATTGGCGCCAACGGTTGCGGGAAATCAACGCTTATGAAGATTCTCGGCGACGACCTGGAGCCTTCAGCCGGTAACGTAAAGGTTGATATCGACGAGCGGGTAGGCAAGCTCCGGCAGGATCAGTTCGCGTTCGAGGAATTCAGCGTCATCGATACCGTCATCATGGGTTACCAGGAGCTGTGGGATATCAAGCAGGAGCGCGACCGCATCTACTCCCTGCCCGAGATGAGCGAAGAAGACGGCATGAAAGTAGCTGAGCTTGAAGTAGAGTTCGCCGAACTTGACGGCTACAGCGCTGAGGCGCGGGCGGGTGAGTTGTTACTGGGCCTGGAAATTCCCGAGTCCCAACATAATGGCCCGATGAGCGAAGTGGCTCCGGGTTGGAAATTGCGTGTCCTGCTGGCCCAGGCGCTGTTTGCCGACCCCGACATCCTGCTGCTGGACGAGCCCACCAATAACCTGGATATCAATACCATCCGCTGGCTGGAAGATGTGCTGAATCAGCGTAGCAGCACCATGATCATCATCTCGCATGACCGCCATTTCCTGAACAGCGTATGCACGCACATGGCCGACCTGGATTTCGGTGAATTGCGGGTTTATCCGGGTACTTACGACGACTACATGATCGCATCCACTGCAGTACGCGATCGACTGCTGACGGATAACGCCAAGAAGAAAAACCAGATTACCGAATTGCAGAGTTTTGTGAGCCGCTTCAGCGCCAACGCATCCAAAGCGAAACAGGCCACCTCGCGCGCTCGCCAGATCGACAAGATCCAGCTGGAGGAGGTAAAGCCTTCCAGCAGGGTAAGCCCGTATATCCGCTTCAGCCAGGACAAAAAGCTGTACCGCACGGCACTGGAAACAGAGGGCCTGACCAGGGGGTTTGACGAAAAGCCCCTCTTTGAAAACCTCAATCTGCAGGTTGAAGTCGGAGAACGTGTGGCCATCATCGGTGCCAGCGGCATTGGCAAAACTACCTTGTTACGAACCCTGATGGGGGATCTCGAAGCTGATAGCGGCACCCATCGCTGGTCCGAAAATGCTGAACTGGGCTATGTCGCCCAGGATCATACTTCCGATTTCAGTGAAGACATGAACCTGTTTGCATGGATGGCGCACTGGGGCAAACCCGGAGACGACGAACAGACCATCCGCGGTGCACTGGGCCGCATGTTGTTCAGCAACGATGAAATCAACAAATCAGTCAAAGTCATATCGGGTGGCGAACAGGGACGTATGCTGTTCGGAAAACTGATGCTGCAAAATCCCAACATCATGTTGATGGACGAGCCCACCAACCACCTGGACATGGAATCAATCGAAGCTCTTAACCTCGCGCTGGAGAACTATCCGGGAACACTATTTTTCGTCAGCCATGACCGTGAGTTCATATCGTCGCTGGCAACCCGGATCATCGAGATTACCCCGGCAGGCGTGGTTAACTTCAAAGGCAGTTACGATGAGTACCTGCTCAGCCAGGGCATTGAGCCCGTGACCCGCTTGCGGGCAGTAGGTTAACGACGGTAAAGCCCCTGTAATTCCCCGTTTCGTAACACAGCAAGCGTGCCGGCCTCCAATGGCTGCCAGTCTTCACCCGTTAGTGGCACGCTGGCTACCAAGGTCACCATCGGGATGACTTCTTCAGCATGGATTCGAAGACCCGCCACCTGCTGATGATCGTGGTCGTGATGATGATCAACTCTTTGCAACAAGTGTAGACCGGGAGGCCGCATAACGCCGTCTTCCTGGGTCCGCCTATGGCTGTGGGCGAACAGGTATTCGCCGTCTGAATAGAAGAAATTGAACGTGCCCTTTGCGCTGAATTCGTGCGCAAACTCGGCAATCAGCTTTATACGCTGTTCAATAGAGAGAGGACTACCCTGCTGTACCGAAGCACGCTTCAGCCGGGTCAACAACTCGCAAAACGACCGTTCCGAATCTGACTCACCGACCGGCTGAAAATCCAGAGATTCGTCAATTGCTGAATTGAACTCCAGGTCTCCGTTATGTGCAAAACAATGCACCTTGCCCGCCAGCTCGCGAATGTAGGGCTGCGTATTACGTAGCTTTACCTCGCCCATGGTGGCCTGGCGAATGTGCGAAATAACACAGTGTGATGGATGGTTGTGGCTACGAAGAAAGTCGAAAAAGCTGCTGTCACGGGCGGCGCAGGTATCGCGCAGAACCCTCGCATCCCCATCTTCGTATATGGCTACGCCCCAGCCATCCCCGTTTTTATCGTGACAGCCTCCGTGCCGTTGAAATTCCCATAATGCGAAGGTAACGGTTACAGGATGACAACTGGACATGGCGAACAACTCACACACTGATTTTCTCCCCCTCACACCAAAAATACCAAGACAAAAAGATACCACACCCCCCAATCGCCCGGGACGCGGTTGTGTTACAGCCGCTGATAGTGGTTAATACTTCCTTAACTACCCGCTAAAACGAGTGTACATCCATGGCAAATGAATATTTTTATCCGCCCATTGAGCCTTTTGAAACAGGCATCCTGGAAGTCACCGAGCCCCACAAACTTTACTGGGAGCAGTCCGGCAACCCTCAGGGAGAGCCTGTTATTTTCCTGCATGGTGGGCCTGGCGCCGGCTGTAGCGAATACGACCGCTGCTTTTTCGATCCAAACCATTTTCGTATCATCCTGCTGGATCAGCGCGGCAGTGGCCGCTCACGCCCTGTGGGTGACCTGACCGATAACACCATGTCAGCCACCACGCGGGATATTGAACAACTACGCGAACACCTGGGCATCGAGCGCTGGCACGTGTTCGGTGGCTCATACGGCAGCACCATTTCCTTGTATTACGCCCAGGAACACCCGGATCGTTGCAAAAGCCTGGTGCTGAGAGGTATCTGGTTGTTGCGCGAAGAGGAACTCGACTGGTGGCTGTACCGTGTCCGCATGATCCAGCCCGAGTTATGGAATGAATTTGCCGGCTTCATCCCGGAAGAAGAACGCGGTGACCTGCTCGAAGCGTACTGGAAACGCCTGACCGGGGAAGATCGTGCGCTGGCGCTGGATGCGGCAAAGCACTGGGCGCTTTACGAAACCGCATGCTGCACGCTACTGCCGAACAAAGAGTTCACCGACCATTTCTCAGACGACAACACGGCCTGGGCGGTCGCCCGGCTTGAAGCACATTACTTCCGCAACGTCCGGCCGGAGCCTGACTCATTCCTGCTCGACCGCGTTGAACGAATCCGCCACATTCCCGCTTTCGCAGTGCATGGGCGCTATGACATCGTCTGTTCCATCAAAAACCTGTACGACCTGGCGCAGGCCTGGCCCGAAATGGATACGTCCATTGCTCCGGGGGCCGGTCACTCTTCACATGAGCCTGAAATCACCAGGGAACTGGTTGCCGCGACCAATCGAATCGCGCAATTTGGCAGCCCGAAATTCCGGACCTAGCGATCCTGGTAGGTGTTGAATATATAATTCGCCGTCATCAGGTCGAGGTGTGCACCGCCGCCGTTTTTAAACACCGTGATGCTCTGTTCTGATGTCCTGGCGACTGCGCCATTACACAAGTCATATAAATCGGCGCGGATATCTTGCTCAGAAATAACGCCGTTCTCGATCGGGATGATAAATTCACCCGTATGGGCCATGGCGGTTTCTCGTGAATCAGCAAATAGCTCCGACATCTGCAACAACTCATCATCAGCTTCGCGCATGTCCGGGCGGTAAGAACCAATGAGATCCACGTGCGTACCTGGAGAAACCCATTCTCCTTTTAGTACAGGATCGGTCGACAGGGTCGCCGCTGCAACAATGTCAGCGCGTGGCACATGTGAAGCGAGATCCTCAACACTACGCACACTGAACTGATCGTTGTTCTTGCTGGATGCAAGGGCCTGGGCGTTGCTGTGTGAGCGACTCCAGATAAGGATCTGCTCGAGACCCGGAAATAGGGCTGAATACGCCTCAACCAGCGAACGGGCAACAACCCCCGCCCCGATAATCAACAACGTTTTGCTGTCGGGGCGCGCCAGCAGACGGGCGCCCAATACTGAATCTGCTGCGGTTTTCCACTTGGTCAACATGTCACCGTCGATTATTGCAACAGGCGTTCCGGTCTGGTCATCGAACAAAGTGAAGACCGCCTGGACACTGGGAATAGGCGGGGTCAGTTCTGCGTTGCCGGGAAAAATGGTTGCTGTCTTGGTGCCGATGCCCAATCCACTTATCCACGCCGCACGGTTGAGCAGTGAGCTTTTCCCTTTTCTGAGCAAGATGTCATCGATGTCCGCTCGAGCCAGCTGGTGACCGAATCGGATGGCATCACAGACACCCGTCCAGGACAAAAGATGTTCAACATCAGTTATCCGAATGATTGGAATGGTATTCATGAATTAGCTTTTGCCATGTTGGGCCAGGTATCACTCAACCTGTAACCCTGCGGCCAGGGATCGTCCCTGTCCAGAGTCAACTGGCTTCTTCCGGCCAGCCAGGCTCGACCCGTTATGGATGGCCGGATTGCTTTTGTTCCATTTAGTACGACCTCTTCTTCAATCCGGCCTAGAAATTCAGAATCAATAATTGAGCGGGCCAGCAGTGTATCGCCGACGGTCGCCTGGCCTTTTGCATACATCACGGCCAGGCGGGCTGACAATCCGGTCCCCGTTGGAGAGCGATCTACCTTGCCCGGGCGAATGACCACCGCATTCTTGCCGATTTTCTGTCCATCTTCTTCAAACACAGGCCTGGCAAACTGGCAGAACGAAATTTCATTGATATCCGCATTAAGCGGATGCCGAAACCCAAATTGCTCATTCGCGGCCCGGGTGATTTTTATTCCGGCTGCGCAAATGTCGTGCGCTTCATCCGGCCTGACTTCGAAACCCAGCGCGGCCGGGTCGACGATAACGAAGGTGTCTCCGCCGTAAGCGGTGTCGGCCGTTAAGGTCCCGATACCCTCTACTTCCAAATGCACGTCCAGCCGATCTGCAAAGGAAGGAACGTTCTTGACGGTAATCCGCACAGCTTTGCCGTCACGACACTGTGCACGCACATCAACCAGCCCGCCCGGCGCCTCCAGCGTAAAGCAGGTTTCCGGTTCATGCATGGGGACGATTCCGGTTTCCAGCAGCACGGTGGCAACACAGATCGAATTTGAGCCTGACATCGGCGGGGTGTCTTCCGGCTCCATAATGATCCAGCCCGTCACAGCTCTTGGGTCTTTGGCCGGCACCAGCAGGTTCACGTGCCGAAACACACCGCCCCGCGGCTCATTCAGCACAAAGTTACGCAAGGCCTGGTCTTTTGCGATCCACTGAGCCTGCTCCCAGATGGTTTCTCCGGGTGGCGGCGCCACACCACCGATAATGACGTCCCCTACTTCGCCTTCCGCATGGCAGTGAATAATCTCAACCGCATTTTCCAGACCTATGGTCATTCCCGTGTCCTTAATAATCACCAGGTGTCTTTAATCCAGTCATAGGGCTTTCTGTTAATCCATCTTGCCCGTGTGAAATCAGGAAAATCCTGGACCTCGCCATTATTTGCAATGGAAGTTTCTGATAAAGGTGTGATGGC
>CAYUBS010000135.1:0-7640 GCA_964443145.1 uncultured Wenzhouxiangellaceae bacterium
GGTCTATACTTCATATCTACTGGGCAAAGGTTATTTTGAACCGGATTTCGTGGCGTTTTGTAAAAAATACGATTTGTGTGAGCAGTGAGTCTAATAGTTTGAGGAGATGGGAGAGATGATGAAGAACAGGAAAGTGAATTGGGTTCGGGCGGGTGCGTTCTGGATCGCTGTTGCTGTCACTCCGTTAGCCACCGCCGCGGTCAACGTGGAATTGGAGTTGGATAATAAGGATAATCCGCAGGCGCTTGTGGTCACTAAAAACAACGCACAGTGCCCGGGCGGACCGATCGATTGTATTGTGGTCAAAAAAGGAACCAAGCCACATATGTTTTTCGCATTGAAGAAAGCGTGCAACGGCGTGAATTACAAGTTAACCAAGTTCAGGATCACCCAAACCAACAAGCAGTGGCCCACGTCCCAGAATCCGATGGATGTGAATGTGGCCAAGGATTTCTGTGCCGATCGCAATACGGGCTATGTTGATTTCAGGTACTGCAATAATGATCTGAAAGACGGCAAAATGAAGCTGAAGAACTTCAACCAGAAAAAGGCTGAGATTTATTATGAAGTGACTGCGGCCAGTTGTTCTAACCCAAACAAGAAAATTAAACTCGATCCGTTGATCAGGAACAAGGGCTGAAATCAGCTTTTAGTATTACGAATTCATGGAACTCAGCATTGGCGTAACCGGGCATCGCGACCTGGTAGAAGGCGAACAGTCCGCACTGGCGTACCGGGTGCGGGCTTTGTTTGAGAGCCTCTCTGCCAGTTACCCGGACCTCGATTTACAATTGCTTACCGGCCTGGCAGAAGGCGCCGATCGACTGGCTGCCAGGGTAGCAGTCGAGATGGGTATTCCTATCGTGGCAGTCTTGCCAATGGACCCGTCTGAGTATGAGCAGGATTTTCAGACAGAAGAGAGCCTGGCCGAGTTTCGCTCAATGTTGGCAAATGCCCAGCGGGTCATTTCGCTTCCTTCACGCTTGGGGACAAACGCCCTGGACCGCGACAGCCAGTACGCGCAGCTGGGCCTGTTTATCTCGAACCACTGCCAGGTGCTGCTTGCAATCTGGGACGGAAAGTCATCCGATGCGGTAGGCGGCACGGCGCAGGTTGTTCACTACCACCTCACCGGCCTGATGGAGGGTTATTCCGGGGAGGTCTCGCCGGCCAGCCTGCTGGCTGACAACGAGAATGACCTTGTGCACCATATCGTTTGTTCGCGGGACAGGCCTGATGGTGCACCGGCGAAGGGATTGTCCACTCTCGAGACTGCCTGGTTCAGTAGCCGGAAGGATGGTGAGCGTTCCGTTGTTATACCGGAGGCCTACCGCATGCAGCTTGACCGTATGCAGCGATTCACCCTTGACTGGAAGGAGAAAGAGTCCCTTGTGCGGTCGAGCAGTTACAGCCTGCTGGATGGCAAGCCGGACCTGGAAATCCCGACCGGGGCAGGCCATACAGACCACCTGTTCCAGGTCGCCGATGGGCTGGCAATCCATTATCAACGGCGGGTCAACAGCAGTCTCCGTGCGATGCATATCCTGGCAGTATTGATGGGCGTGGTGTTCCTGGTCTATTCGGAGTTCGACGGCCCGGGTTACATGGTCCTGACCTTCCTGGGGCTCTTTTTCGCGGGTGTGATCGTGCATGTGATCGGCAGCAGCAGGGAATGGCACCGAAAATACCTCGACTACCGTGCCCTGGCCGAGGGCTTGCGTGTGCAGCTCTACTGGAACCTCTCCGGGGTCGTGGATACAGACTCGGCGGGCTTTGCATACGACAATTTTCTCCAGACCCAGGATGTCGACCTGGGATGGATCCGCCACGTAATGCGCCAGGCCAGTATGAACCGGGTGCGAGGCCAGACTCCCGAACCCGGCTGGGTCAACTGGGTCATTGAGCAGTGGATCGGAGAGCCAGCCGGAGGGGAGGGTCAACTGGCCTACTATTCGCACAAACAGGTGCACAATACATCCCGTTTTCGTCGCACCCGCATACTCGGTAACCTGTGCCTGTGGACGGGTATCATCGTCGCCATACTGTTGTTCGTGCTGGGTACCGATGGATTCGACGAGCAGCGTAAGGGCTTACTGGTACTGATGGGTGTGCTGCCCCTGGTGGCCGGTATCTGGGACGCCTACTCGCACAAGAAGGCTGAAAAAGAGCTGATTAAGCAGTATGGATTCATGCGCGGGGTCTTTCTGAAGGCACGGAAATTGTTGGACGAGTCCGCGGACACCGCTTTTCAGCGGCAGGTATTGCAGGCATTGGGAAAAGCTGCGCTTGATGAAGGCGCGGAGTGGTTGCTGATGCACAGGGAGCGCCCGCTGGAGCACGGACGCTTGTAAGATTCCCGCGTGGCTGCCGTTCTGGCAGTCAGTCAGATTTGGGTATAACCAGTTTTTGTCCCGGGAAAATGCGATCCGGGTTTTCCAGTTGGTCGGTATTGGCCTCAAAGATTTTCATATACTTCGAGCCGTTGCCGTAAACCTGTTCCGAGATTTTCCACAAGGTATCGCCGGACTGCACGGTGTAGGTTTCTGCATCGGATTCTGCGGCGGGGGCTTCCGGTTCGACCGCAGTGATCTCCTCCGCGGGCGCTTGGGCTTCGACCGGGGCTTCCGGCTCGACCGGGGCCGGTGCAGCGATGGTCATATTGTCCGTAACGGTGGTAATGCCCGGGGCCTCGCCCAGTACATCAAGGATTCTCTGCCGGTCGGATTCCTCAGAGACTTCTCCGGATACAGCTATGGACCCTGAGGCGAAGTCGAAATCCAGGTTGCTGGGGTCAATACCGGCATCACGCAGCATCTGGCTGGGGCTGGTCGTAACTTCTTCTTCAGCCTTGCTGCTGAACGCGCCTTTGATCGAATCGAATAAACCCATGAATCTCTCCTGTGTTATCGGAGCTGCCCTGGCCGGACAGCTCCGATAATTATACAGACATAGGCGGAATTATCGATTCATACGGTTCTCAATCAGTTGCTCGACAACTTCCGGTTCCGCCAGGGTGGAGGTGTCGCCCAGGCTGTCATAGTCGTTGGCCGCGATCTTGCGCAATATGCGGCGCATGATCTTGCCGGAACGGGTTTTCGGCAGGCCGGGCGCCCATTGCAGCAGGTCTGGAGTGGCGATCGGGCCAATTTCCTTGCGTACCCATTTACGGAGGTCGGCACGGAGTTCATCCGTCGGCTCTTCGCCTTTGACCAGGGTAACGTAGGCATAAATGCCTTCGCCCTTGATGTCATGCGGATAGCCCACTACGGCAGCTTCCGCGACAGCATGGTGCGCCACCAGAGCGCTTTCAATCTCTGCAGTGCCCATGCGGTGACCGGAGACATTGAGTACGTCGTCTACACGGCCGGTGATCCAGTAGTAGCCGTCTTCGTCCCGCTTCGCACCGTCACCGGTAAAGTAGGTGCCCGGTATGGTTGAGAAATAGGTGTCGACGAAACGCTGGTGGTCACCGTAGACGCTACGCATTTGTCCTGGCCAACTGTCGGTTATCACCAGCAGGCCTTCGGTGGCACCTTCGGTGGGTTTGGGGTTGCCCTTCTCGTCATACAGCGCTGGCATCACTCCCGGTAGGGGATTGGTAGCCGAGCCGGGCTTGAGGGCCGTTGCTCCGGGCAGGGGGCTGATCATGATGCCGCCGGTTTCCGTTTGCCACCAGGTATCCACGATCGGGCATCTTCCGTCACCTATGACGTTGTAGTACCAGTCCCAGGCTTCAGGGTTGATGGGTTCGCCGACCGAACCGAGCAGGCGCAGGGATTTCCGGGAAGTCGCCTTTACAGGTCCTTCTCCTTCACGCATCAGTGCGCGAATGGCGGTCGGCGCGGTGTAGACGATGTTGACCGAGTGCTTGTCGCAGACCTGCCAAAAACGGCTGGGGTCGGGATAATTTGGCACGCCTTCGAACATCAGCGAGGTCGCGCCATTGGCCAATGGTCCATACACGATATAGCTGTGTCCGGTCACCCAGCCCACATCGGCGGTGCACCAGTAAATATCGCCATCGTGATAGTCGAACACGATTTCATGCGTATAGGCGGCATAGACCATGTATCCGCCGGTTGTATGCAGCACGCCCTTTGGTTGTCCGGTCGAACCCGAGGTGTACAGGATGAACAGTGGATCTTCGGCGTTCATCTCTTCAACCGGGCAAATATCATCAACCGTTGCCGCTTCATCTTCAAGCCAGTAATCGCGCCCTTCAACCCAGTTAACGTCATTACCGGTATTGCGGACTACGATGACGCTCTTGAGGCAATCCATCACACCTTTGATCTCACAGGCTGCATCTACGTTTGCTTTCAGCGGTACGATCCGCCCGCCGCGCAGGCCCTGGTCCGCCGTGATGATGGTGTTGGAATCACAGTCAACGACCCGGCCGGCCAGCGCGTCCGGCGAAAAACCACCGAAAACGATCGAGTGCACGGCGCCAATGCGCGCACACGCCAGCATGGCGACGGCGGCTTCGGGAATCATGGGCATGTAGATGGTGACACGATCGCCTTTCTTGACGCCGCGTTTCTTTAGCACGTTGGCCATTTTACAAACGCGCTGGTGCAGTTCTTTGTAGGAAATATGCGCATCACGGTTCGGGTCGTCGCCCTCCCAGATGATCGCTGTCTGGTCGCCACGGGTCTCAAGGTGCCGGTCGACGCAGTTGTAGCAGGCATTCAGCACACCGTCTTCAAACCAGCGGATATGCAGGTCGGCCTTGTCGAAGGAAACGTCTTTGATTTTGTTTGGAAAGGTGAACCAGTCCAGCCGACGGGCGGTCTCGGCCCAGAAGGCCTCGTTGTTTTCAACGGACTCACGGTAGACACGCTCGTATTCAGCCTTGTCGAGGTGTGCGCTTTGCTTAAAGTTTTCGGGTACGGGATATAAATTGCTCATGGTTCGACCTTTCAGGTGTTTGAGATGACCATATTCTAGCGGCACTCATCAGATGGTTTCATGTCCCCGATCAGTTTTGCCGCATTCCTTGGTCGCCGTTTAGGCGTCTCCATTATAATCACAGGCTAATAGTTCTTGCCGGTGATTAATATGCAGATCTTTCGCTTAGCAATTCTGGGTATATTGCTGTTCTCCGCACCCCATGCCGATGTCTTTGCCGACAACAGCAGTGCGCAACCGAAAATCGGCCTTGCGTTGAGTGGCGGCGGTGCGCGTGGCGCTGCTCACGTGGGCGTATTGAAAGCGCTGGAGGAACTGGGCGTGGAGGTCGACTACATCGCCGGTACCAGTATGGGAGCAATCGTCGGCGGCCTGTACGCTTCGGGTTACAGTGCAAACGAAATTGAAGAGATTCTGATCGAGACGGACTGGAAGAAGGCGATGTCCGACCGGGCCGCACGCAGAGACCGGACGATGCGTAAAAAGGAGCTCGAAGCGCAGTTTCTGATTCCCTACCGGATCGGCTTTAACAAGGGCAAAATCCAGCTGCCCCTTGGCGCGATCGAGGGACAGCACCTCGATCAGCTGTTTCACGATTTATTGTTGCCGGTGGTCGGTGTTCACGATTTCAACCAGTTGCCGATTCCGTTCCGCGCGATTGCCACCGACCTGGTGAGTGGGGATGTGGTGGTTCTTTCCCACGGCAGCTTACCCGACGCGTTGCGGGCGAGCATGTCTGTCCCGGGTGTGTTTGCCCCGGTCCGGATCGATGAGAAAATCCTGGTCGATGGCGGCATGTCCAATAATCTGCCGGTCGATGTCGTGCGCCAGATGGGCGCGGACGTCGTGATAGCGGTTGATATCTCCGCTCCGTTATTGAAAGAAGAGCAACTCACCTCGATGATCAGTGTTTCCGAACAGCTGACAAATTTCCTGACCCGAAGAAATGCAGATGCACAGATCGAGAGCCTCGATCCTCAGGACTTTCTGATCGTACCGGATTTGGGTAAATTCAGTTCAGCAAATTTCCAGCAGGCATCGGATGTAGTTCCAATCGGGTACGAAGCCACACTGTTACAGACCGATAGGCTTGCTGAGCTTTCCGGACCGCATTCGCAGGAGCCTGGCAGGATGGCCCTCGGCAAAGCTGCCCCCTACACGGTTCAGTTTATTGAAATCGACAATAGTTCGGTGTTGAACGACGAGCTTATCCGTTCCCGGCTTGCAGTGGAGATTGGGCAGCCTCTGGATCTTGAAACGTTGAACGACAGCGTGGACATGATCTACAGCCTCGATGTTTTCGAATCAGTGACTTACGACTTCGTCACCGATGAGCAAGGCCGGGAGGGCCTGGTTATCAATGCCAATCGCCGCGACTGGGGGCCGAACTATTTTCAGTTTGGTATGGAACTGGCGAGTGATTTTTCAGGATCTTCCGATTTCAGACTTGGCGCCGCCTATACCCGTAATGCGCTCAACAGCCTTGGGGGAGAACTGCGGGTCGAGGGGGCAATCGGGATTGAGGATGAAATCAGTTTCGATTTCTATCAACCCATCGATCTGAAGGCAAAATGGTTTATCGAGCCTCAGGTATATGCGAAAAGGCAGAATTACAACTTTTGGGAAGACGACACCAATACCGCCACGCTGGAGATTTCCAGCTGGGGCACGGTGTTGGGGGTCGGGCGTAACCTGAGCACAACCGACCGCCTGAGGCTGGACTATGCGTTCGGCCGCGGCAAAGCCAAAACCATAACAGGTGACCTGGGTTTTCCCTACGACGACCGGGTCAGGATTGGCGAGCTGAGACTGCGCTATCAACACGACAGCCTGGACAGCTTGTGGTTCCCAACTTCCGGCATGGCACACGTGCTTGAGTATCTTTATGCGTCCGACAGCCTGGGTGCATCGGGTAACTATCAGCAGGCAGGAGCCGAAGGATTACTTAGCATCTCCGGGGGTAAGAACACCTGGTCGTTACACTACGAGGCCGGTTATAGCTTTGATGACAAGGCACCGATTGAACGCTGGTTTCGCCTTGGGGGGTTTGGCAGGCTTTCGGGCCTGGTGCCGGAGCAGCTCAGTGGCCGGCAATCGGCTCTCGCATCCCTGGCCTATTATCGGCAGCTGAATGACTTCGACCTGCTTCAGACCTATGCCGGATTCACTCTGGAGGCGGGAAACGTCTGGGATACTACCGATGACATCGGTTTTGACGACCTGCGCTACTCAGCCAGCGTTTACTTTGGCGCAGTGACTCCTATCGGCCCGATTTACGTTGCTTATGGACACAGCGACAGCGGGGACAATGCGGTCTATTTCTACCTTGGCAATCCGTTTCGGGTACGCCGCTTTGATTAACGCCAGCTAAGCTCCTATTATCAGTAGTAAGCGTACGGTTTTTCATTTTCACCAGGAGAGTTTTATGTCAGTTGCAAGAGTCACAGAAATTATTGCCTCGTCCAAGGAGTCCTTTGAGGACGCAACCCGCAAGGGTTTGAAGCGCGCGAGTAAAACGCTCAAGAACGTCAGGGGCGCCTGGGTGGATGGGCAAAAAGTGTCCTGTGATTCACAGGGGCATATCCAGGAATATCGCGTCATTCTGAAGGTGACCTTCGTCCTCGAGGACTGATTCCCGGGGGTTGTCCCCGGAGGTCAGCGCTTCCAGGTCATGCCTGGCCGCCAGCCCCACTTGTACAACAGTGCTGCGCCAAAAATCATTCCGCCGAGGT
>CAYUBS010000136.1:0-7539 GCA_964443145.1 uncultured Wenzhouxiangellaceae bacterium
CGATGGATCCAAAAACATATTCACGCCGTTCATTTCTCAGCAAACTCTGGATTCTGCTCGGAGCCCTCGCCTTCGCAGAAATAATCGCCCTGGTGATTACTTTTTTTAAACCCCGCGCCCCACGGACACTGGCGGCCGAGCAGGACGCTATCATTGTCGCCGGGGCCGTAGACAACTTCGAACCCGGTACCGTCAGCGCTTTTGTCCGCGGCAAGTTCTACCTGGCCCGCATGGAAGATGGTGGCTTTCTGGCTATGTCCCGCACCTGCACCCACCTGAGCTGTTCGGTTCCCTGGGTATCCGGTGAAAACAAATTTGTCTGCCCCTGCCACTCCTCGGCATTCGACATTAAAGGGGATGTCATCAACCCCCCTGCACCACGGGCACTGGATCTCTACCCGATCGCCATCGAAAATAATGTCATCAAGGTAGATACCCGAAAACCGATCAAACGATCGGCATTTTCTACAGACCAGGTGAGCTACCCGAAGCAGACATGAGCGGCATAAACAACAAGACTCCGGCCTGGGAAATAGCGGGCATTCTTGCCGCGATTGTGATCGTGATCTCCCTGCCGCTTTATTATTTCGTGTTCGAACAAAACAAGAACGCTATTCCTGACCAGGATAACGCGGCATCATTTGTTGGCAGCAGCAACTGCCGCGACTGCCATAACCCTGAGTACGACAGCTGGGAGGGTTCGCATCACGACCTGGCAATGGCTGTGGCCAGTGAAGAGACGGTGCTGGGTGATTTCAACAATACCGAGTTCACCTTGCATGGCATTACGTCGCGTTTTTTCAAAAAAGAAGGCAAATTCTTCGTCTACACGAACGGACCGGGCGGGGAGATGGGTGAATTTGAAATCACGCATACCTTCGGCTGGTTCCCATTACAGCAATACCTGATCCCCTTCCCCGGCGGACGGCTGCAAACCCTGCACATCGCCTGGGATTCACGCGATAACCGTTGGTTCCGGGTACCGCCGGAAGGCCCGGTTGACCCGGACGACTGGCTGTACTGGACCAATGCCGCCCAGAACTGGAACGGCATGTGCGCACAGTGCCACTCCACCAATCTGGAAAAGAATTACGACCCGGAGACGGACAGCTATAACACCACCTGGTCGGATATCAACGTCGGTTGTGAAGCCTGCCACGGACCGGGCTCTGCGCATGTGAAATGGGCCGAAATGTCGGAAATGGCGCGCCCGCAAGCGTCGAATTTTGCATTAGCACAGAAGACATCCAACATAAGTTCCCGGGAACTGGTGGAACAATGCGCCCCCTGCCACTCGCGACGTGGCGCCATTGGAGACGATCAACATACCGAAACGGACTTGCTGGATAATTTCCTGCCCAGCCTGCTGACCGAAAACCTGTACTTCGCCGATGGCCAGATCCAGGATGAAGTCTACGTTTACGGTTCGTTCACCCAAAGCAAGATGTACCACCAGGATGTGCGCTGCAGCGACTGCCATGATGTGCACTCGATCAAGTTGGTGAAGGAAGGCAACGAGCTTTGCCTGCAGTGCCACAGGGGTGCGCAATATGACACTTCAGAGCACCACTTTCACAAGCAGGAAGGTGAAACGGGCGAGCCGATCAAATCAGCGGAAGGTGAAATCCTGTTCGAAGTCGGAACCGGTGCACAATGCGTGCAGTGCCACATGCCGGGACGCTACTACATGGGCGTGGATTTCCGTCCCGATCATAGTTTCCGTATACCCAACCCGGCTCTCGACGCCGCCATTGGCGCTCCTGATGCCTGCCTGCGTTGTCACCAGGACAAGGACTCCGCCTGGTCTCAAGAAAGCATGAACGAGTGGTATGGCCCCGGACAGACTGCCCATTACGGCAGCATCATAGCCCGCGGACGTGCGGGCGATCCCGCCGCACAGGAAGGTCTGCTGCAACTGGCCGGCGACCCGCTTTACCCGGTCATCGTACGGGCCACAGCACTGTCGCTGCTGGCTGCTTATCCGGATGAAGCAACGCTGCAGGCCATGCAGATTGCGTTGATGGACGAAGAAGCCCTGATCCGGCGGACCGCGATCGCCAGCATCCAGCCACCCAGCCAGGAGAAGCTGGCAAAACTGCTTGGACCGATGCTTTATGACCCGGTGAAGACCGTCCGAATCGAGGCCGCCAACCGGTTTGCCGGGGATTTAAGTCAATTGCTGGATGCCGACCAGCAGGCTTTGTATAAGACCGTCCTGCAGGAATACGAAGATGCCATGCTATATACGGCAGATTTCGCATCCGCCCGCCACAACCTCGCCAACCTGTATGCCGAACTGGATCGACCGGAGGAGGCGATTCATCAGTACCAGGAAGCCTTGCGTATCGATAAGCAGTTCTTCCCGGCAGCAGCCAACCTGTCCGTGTTATACAACCAGACGGGGCAGAACGAGAAGGCAGAGCAATTACTCAGAGAAGCGCTGAAGATAAACCCGGAACTTTATGAACTGGCCTACTCCCTGGGTCTGTTACTGGTAGAGATGCAGCAATACCGTGAAGCGGTCGAATTCCTAGAACAGGCCGTGAATGGCTTGCCTGAACGCAGCCGAATCCACTACAACCTGGGCCTCCTCTACCAGCACCTGCAAAGCCACGACCGTGCAGAGAGCCAACTGCGCGCAGCCCTGTCACTGGAGCCGCAGAACCTGGACTTCCAATACGGGCTGGCGGACCATTACCTGAAACTGGAGCGCTTCGAGGATGCACGGCCGATTGTGGAAGACATGGTTTCCATGCACCCCGAAAACCCCATTGGCAACCAGATGCTGAATTTCATCCGGCAAAACACGGGGCGTTAAGCGGTTGCTTTATTGTTTGGAAAAAACGGCCTTCCAGTCATTTTTCATACTGACGATGATCCAGCCCTCTTCATCGGCCCGGTCCAGTGCCTTGTCCATTTTGCCCACATGGCTTTCGCGGTCATAGGCATACTCTCGCTCTGAGTCATCATGGTGAACGAACAGCCCCAGTCGCCGCCCTTCGCCGGCCGTCGTATATTCAACCATCTCAATGTCACCGTCTGAATTGCCGAAGGCCAGGATAGGCCGGCGGCCGATGTAGCGATGGATACCGACAGGCTTACCCGCCTTATCATCAATGAAATGTATTTTTGGCTTGCGAACGATGACGCGTTTGCCGTCCTGCTCTACGTATTCCGTTTCAATGCTGGAGCCCACCACCTGCTCCGGAGGAATACCATACATCTGCTCGGTCACCGGGCGCATGAAAGCGATACCACCACCTGAAACGATAAACGTTTTAAAGCCATTCGCCCGTAAATATTCAAGCAGTTCCAACTGGGGTTGATACGCCAGTTCAGTAAAGACCCGGTCAAAACGTTTTTGTTTAGTTGTCGCCAGCCACTGCGAGGCTTGGTCAGTGAACTGCTCCGAGGTCATTCCCGCATGCGAAGCCATCAGAATTTCCATAACGCCTTGCATACCGGAAGCGGCAACGGTTTTCATATCGCCTTCCAAAACGGCCTTGAAAGGCTGTGTCGTTTTCCACTCGGGATGCTGCGGTGCTAAAGCTCTAACCCGGTCCACCGCAAACAACAACTGGGTATACATGGGGTATTCAATCCACAAAGTGCCGTCGTTGTCGAAAGTCGCAATGCGCTCGGCGGGCTCGACATAGTCTGCACCAGACTGGTCCGAAACAGCCGTTACGAATTCGACGATGGCGGTCTTAACCGGCCCGTTGTTCCATGACGGGAGGGGATCGCTTGCAAGCACACTGCAACACCAGCCCAACGATACAGCCAGGCACACAAAAACAGCACTGAAAGCTCTCTTCCTACCCATAATAAATTCCTCAAAAAAGCAGCCGGCACACCCGATCTGCTGAAAATGATAACAAAAAAAGTCATTTATGCACCGTACTGATCGCAGGGCCAACTTCACTTCAGCTCGATTGCCTTCAGTACTTCCCGGGTTAAATCCCAGCGGTCAAATCCTTGTTCGCCGTAATCCAGTCCGCGCCGCACGATGACCAGATCATGCGATGGCACCACGATGACATACTGTCCCCGGTTACCGGCGGTGGCGTAAGCGTCTTTGGGCACGTCGTTTCTGTCATCCGGCACCAACCACCATTGACCGCCGTAAAAATTGCCAGTCTCAGCAGTTGCGGGCGCTGGAGTGCGAACAAATTCGATCCAGTCTTCGGATATCAGCCGATCGCCACCCCACATGCCACCGTTGAGGTAAAGCAATCCAAAACGGGCCAGGTCCCTTGCATTGGTGTACACCTGGCTGCTGAAAATGAAGTCACCAAACCGGTCGGTACTGACCAGCGTATTGCGCATGCCAATCCGGTCTAGCAACGCCTTTTGTGGAAACCCCAGGTAATCGTCCCCAAGAACTCTCTTCATGGCGTAGACGGCCAGCAGCGCATCGTAATTCTCATAGTCCCAGAATGTTCCGGGCTCACGGATCATGCCCCGGCGCATGGCGCCCTCGGCCGAGCTGGCCCCTGCCCAGTAAGACAGACCAGAGCCGGTCGCATATTCCATTCCGAAGCTGTCTACAGGATAGAGCCCCGAAGACATGTTCAATACGTGCCTTAATGTAATTTCATCGCGCGGGTCACTTTCACCTGCGGCGACAGCGGGTAGCCAATCCAGCTCCAGTGGTACATCAAGTGCCATCCTGCCCTGGTCTACCAGCATGCCGATCAGCGTGACCGCAATACTCTTGGCCGTTGACCAGGTACGCGTCCGGGTATTCATGTCGAAGCCCTCAGCGTAACGCTCCAGGACAATTTCTCCGCCGTGCAGCACCAGCAGGCTCAGCGTGTCCTGCTCTGAAGATTCACGATCAAAGGCCCAGTCCGAAGCGGCTTGCAAAGCGGCCGCATCAATATCACGGGAAAGCGGTATATCAGCATCACGGTCGCCATCCGGCCACGGGATATTTTCAGCGCTGACTGCTGCGGGCGGCAACTCCAACAAAGGCAACGCAGCGATATCTTCGATGCCCTGATCAGGCGCCATGATGATACAGCCGATCCCTTCCCGGAAGGCGGCCGTCATGACCGGTCCTTCATTGGCCCCGCCCACCGAAACAAAACGCCTCTCAGCATCAACCCGGTAAGCGCCACCGCGGGCGCTGCCTACACGGCCACCGAAGCGGACCATGTAAGCCAGTTCCTGCTCGAAAACCTGGTCCAGTGAACGCTGCGAAGTAAACAGTCCGTTACATGTCAGAACCGCTTGCACACCGTTGCGTATCAACTGTCGGTTAGCTTCGAAATAGTCGTAAGAGTCACTTTTTTGTGCCTGTAATATTACTGGAAATAGACATAGAAGTATTAGCCATTTAATTGATTTATATAACATATATTTCCTTAAAGCACCGGACCCAGCATGCCCATCACGTTATTCCAGAAGCGGTGAGCCAGCGACCAGTTATCAACATCCTCAAGATGCACGGGATTTGATGAAGCCAGGTAGACCTCCTGGCGCTCACGCATCACGCTGGTCAGGTCTGCATCCTGGAAAAGAATATTGTTTTCGTAATTCAGGTCAAAGCTACGCCGGTCCATATTGGCCGAACCGATCAGCGTGATGTCATCATCAACCGTCATCGACTTGGTGTGCAACAACCCCCCAACGTACTCATGAATCTTGACGCCGGCCCCGAGCAGTTCGCGGTAGTAACTACGACTGGCAGCCGCAACCACCCAGGAGTCGTTGCGGGCCGGAAAAATGATGGTTGTGTCGATACCCCGATGCGCCGCTGCACACAGAGCACTCTGCATCGATTCATCGGGCACGTAATATGGGGTGGTGATCAGAAGCTTTTTACGCGCCGAGTACATCAGGGTTGCAAAGACTTCTGGCATTGCCGAGTTTCGAACGGTTGGACCAGTCGCAATCACCTGCGCAGGGAAACCCTCACCACCGGCAGGAATCGGCGCGTTCAACAGCCCGCGGATATCCTCGTCCACGTACGTCATCCAGTCGCCAATGAATATGTACTGGTTCTGGCGCACGATCGGACCCTCAAAACGCATCAGCGCATCTACCCAGGGAGCAAAGTTGGGTTTTACGCGGAACTCCGGATCTGCGCAGTTCTGGCTTCCGCAATAGGTGATCAGGTCGTCAATGACTACGATCTTACGGTGGTTACGCAGGTCGATCCGACCGTGAAAAGGTCGCAACAGAGGGTTTCCAATCGGCAAAGCAACCGCAACATGAACCCCCGCTTCACCCATTCCCGCCCAGGTCTTCGACCGAATCATGGCGCGTGAACCCAGCCCGTCCGCCATGGCCCGACAGGTTACGCCACGGGCGGCAGCGCGCTTCAATGCCTCCACAACCTTAAGGCCGTTGTTGTCCTGCAGCCATATATAGAAAATCAAGTGAATATGATCGTGAGCCGCATCCATATCGGCGACAATGGCGTCAATACCGGCATTAGAGTCGGCCATCAGCGCCGCCGTATTACCACCAACCGGCGCAAAACCGTTAACTGCGCCGCCCATCCGAAAAAGAGGTTCGCAGTGTTCCGGAATCGAAGGATTGGACCGCGGATCATCAGTAAATAGCGGCGGTAACGTAGCGGGTAAGCTTTGTAATACCTCGCGTTTGCGGGCCACCCGCTTGCGACCGATACCGGTTTCACCCAACAAAATGTAGATCACAATTCCAAAGCCGGGCAAAAGGGTAATCACCATCACCCAAGCCACCCGTGAGGCTGGTTGCCGGTGCGGTCGTAAGACAGCCCGCAGCAACACACCCAACCATAGCAGTACGAAGGCAGCGTAAAGTAATTTCATGTCCAGAAGGTCACCGATGAATAGATGAAACAGTTTAACGCAGCTTGGGTTGCATCGCTTCGGCGGCTAAACTAGCCCCCATGAATAAACAACCCAAAACTGCTGAATTGGAAAATTGATTGAGAACCCTCAGAGAGGCTCTACAAAGCGCTCGATTTGCCATCACTGCAGAACTTTCCACGCGACAACAGGGAGGTTCTGACCAGACTTTGCTTGATGCCTCTCTACTGAGCGATTCAGTTGATTCGATAGAACTCGGTGGGAGTTCCGCTGGCCAGGCCCAGGCCTCGCCGGTTGCCCTTGCCAACTTGTTGCAGCAACGTGGGATCGACGCAACGCCCCGACTCAGTTGCCGGGATCGCAATCGCATCGCACTTCAGAGTGATCTGCTGGGCCTGAGGGCTGCAGGAATAACCAGCCTGGTACTGACCGAGGGCGTTCAGAAAATTGCGTCGGAGGAGCCTGCCGGGAAGCCTGTTTTCGATCTCCACTGCCAGGATCTGATCACCATGGCCAATGCCATGAATGAGGAAGAATGGCCCGAAGGTAAGCACGAATTCGTCATCGGCACCACTGCAAAAGCCTGCCTGCCCGGACCGGACTGGAGTGCGGATGAGTTGTTGGCACGCGCAAACGCCGGCGCACGTTTTATCCAGACCCAGCCATGTTTCGATCTACCGCTTCTACGCCAGTACATGCAACGACTGGTGGAAACAAAAGTGACCTGGCACTGTTCGGT
>CAYUBS010000137.1:0-7493 GCA_964443145.1 uncultured Wenzhouxiangellaceae bacterium
CTCCGAAGTCAGCTCATTTTCCCGTGCCTTCAAAGGCTGGACCGGTAAGCCCCCCAGTGAAGTTCGACAAGGTGTGGCATAACGACAGCTGATATATTTGTTTTCTGTTTCATGTAAAACCATGAGCTGCGCTAATGCAGAAAGGAGACGACCCGGTGAATTCCACGGTCAGTGATTTTTCACAACCTCAAAGAAAACCAGCCAGCGAGGGAAATTTCTACCCTGAACGCAGCAATGCCATAGGGCCGGGAATGAACGAGCGGATTCAGCGTCTGCGCAAACTGAGTGTCGACACTAAGCCAACGCTTTCGATAGAAAGGGCGCTGCACGAAACCGCTTTCTACAAAGAGAACTACGGCAGGCATTCAACGCCGGTACTGAGGGCGTTGAGTTTTCTCGATCATTGCCAGAAGAAGACCCTTTACATCGGCACAGACGAACTAATAGTCGGTGAGCGCGGTCCATCGCCCAGTGTGGTGCCCACTTTCCCGGAGTTGACCTGTCACAGCGTTGAAGACTTCCATGTCCTCAATACCCGCGAGCAGCAGCGTTACACCATCAGCGAGGAAGATATTGACACCTACGCCCGCGAAGTGATCCCCTATTGGCAGGGCAAAACCGTGCGCGATCGGATTTTCAGCCACGTTCCCGCAGAGTGGCAGAGCGCGTACGAAGCCGGGCTTTTTACCGAATTCATGGAGCAGCGCGCGGCGGGTCACACGGCACTCGACGGCCAGATTTATCGCCAGGGGATGCTTGATTTCAAAGCGCGGATTGCCAATGAGATCGAAAAGCTCGATTACCTGAACGACCCGGATGCGGCCGATAAGCAGGAAGAACTCAGGGCAATGGCGATTTCCTGCGACGCGGTGATCGTCTTTGCCGAACGTCACGCTGACCTGGCCGAGCAACTGGCTGAAAAGGAATCTGTTCCCCGGCGTGCCGCGGAATTGAGGGAAATCGCAAAAACTTGCCGGCGGGTGCCAGCCCACAGGCCGCGCAGTTTCCGCGAGGCGATCCAGATGTACTGGTTCGTTCACCTGGGTACCATCACCGAACTGAATGGCTGGGATGCCATGAACCCCGGTCATTTCGACCAGCACCTGGCACCATTCTACGAGGCGGAACTCGCGCAGGGTACCCTGAGCCGCGAGCAGGCCAAGGAACTGCTGTGCTGTTTCTGGCTCAAGGTCAATAACCACCCTGCTCCACCCAAGGTGGGCATTACCGCACGTGAAAGCGGCACCTACAACGACTTTACCAATATCAATATCGGCGGAATCACGGCGGAAGGCAAAGACGGCGTCAGCGAAGTTTCCTACATCATGCTCGAGGTCATCGAGGAACTGCATGTCCTGCAGCCGGGCAGTTCGGTGCACATAAGCAGCAAAACGCCCGATCGCTTCCTGCACGCCGCCTGCAAGGTCATCCGGCAGGGGCATGGTTATCCCTCGGTGTTCAACCCGGATGTCTACGTGATGGAACTGCTGCGCCAGGGCAAGTCGCTCAAAGATGCCCGCGAAGGCGGCTGCAGTGGCTGCATAGAAGTCGGTGCCTTTGGCAAGGAAGCCTTTTTGCTCACCGGTTATCTGAACGTACCCAAAATCCTGGAAATCACCCTGAATGACGGTATCGACCCCGTCAGCGGCCATCGTGTCGGCGTTGCGAGCGGTAATCCGCGGACATTCACCGATTACGGGCAGCTCTACGATGCATTCCTCAAGCAACTCATTTTCATCGTAGATACCAAGATCCGGGTCAGCAACTATATTGACCGGATGTTCGCCCGCTATGCCCCGGCGCCATTCCTCTCCGTCGTGATCGAGGATTGCATCAGCAAAGGCAGGGACTATTACGACGCCGGGCCGCGGTACAACACCAACTACATCCAGTGCACCGGACTGGGCACCACCACCGACAGTCTTTCGGTGTTGAAGAAACACGTCTTTGAAGAAAAAAACTTCAGCATGGAACGAATGCTCGACGCCGTGGCAGGTAATTTTGAAGGCGAAGAATTCCTGCGCCAGACCGTGTTAAACCGAACGCCCTTCTTCGGCAACGACGATGACTACGCGGATGATATTGCCCGCCAGGTTTATGCTGATTTGTTTACCGCCATCGACGGTAAACCCAATACCCGCGGGGAATGCTTCCATCTGAACATGCTCTCAACCACCTGCCACATTTATTTCGGCAAGGTGATGGGTGCCACGCCCAACGGCCGACTGGCGGGCAAATCCATATCCGACGGCACCTCACCGTCGCACGGTGCCGACACGCACGGCCCGTCCGCGGTGGTTCACTCGCTGACCAAGCTCGACCACACGCTGTCGGGCGGCACCTTGCTCAACCAGCGCTTTTTGCCCAGCCTGCTCAAGCGCGAAAAGGACATCACCAAGCTGGGTCAGTTGATCCGCAGCTATTTCACCCTGGGCGGGCACCACATCCAGTTCAATGTTGTCGATACCGCCACACTGAAAGCGGCCCAGAAGTGCCCTGAGGATTACAGGGACCTGCTGGTGCGCATGGCGGGTTACAGCGACTATTTCAACGACATGAACGCCGATCTGCAGCAGGAAATAATAGAGCGGACCGAGAACGAGACGCTGTAACGATGCCGAACAGCCACAGGCAGGAAGGCCTGGTATTCGATATAAAGCGCTACGCGATCAACGACGGTCCCGGCATCCGCGTGACCGTTTTCCTCAAGGGCTGCCCGCTCGCTTGCCGCTGGTGCCACAATCCCGAAAGCATTTCTCGAAAGGTGCAGAAGATGTACACGCAGAGCAAGTGCATCGGCTGCGGCGAATGCACCAGGGTTTGCCCGATGGAGGCCTGCGAACTGACGGCTGAAGGCATCGTCACGGACATGGATCGTTGCGTAGCCTGTGGCGCTTGCGCCCAGGTTTGTCCCGCCAGGGCCTCAGAAATGTCCGGACGATACAGATCCGTTGATGATCTGCTCGCCTTGATCGAGCGCGAGCGGCCTTTCTTCGACCAATCGGGTGGCGGTGTGACCATTTCCGGCGGTGAGCCTCTGCTGCAGCCTGAATTTCTGTGTGAATTGCTCGATGCCTGCGGGCAACAGGGCATTCACCGGACCATTGATACCTCCGGGCTGGCCAGAACCGAAACTCTGCTCGAAGTCGCCCGCCGTACCGATCTTTTTCTTTATGATCTGAAGCTGATGAATTCGAAGCGGCACAAGCAGTGGACCGGGGCCGGCAACAAGCGAATTTTGAAAAATCTGCGGGTCCTGGCCGAAAGCGGCGCTGACATCCGCATCCGCATCCCCCTGATCAAGGGGGTCAATGTTGATGATGACAACATTGAGGCTACCGCGGCATTCGTGGCTGACCTGCACGGACCGCCAAAAGCAATCGACCTGTTGCCATATCATAATGTAGCTGCCGGTAAGATGGCCAAACTTGGAAAAGAACTTACGGCTGGATTGATGGTCGAGCCGGGAACCGATGATCTGGATCGCGTTATTTCCCGGTTTTCCGCCCATGGACTGAAGGCATCAGTTGGAGGCTAAATATCTGTTATTAAGATGATGACGGCAGAATGCAAACGTGTGTAGTGAATGTCGGTGAGCAATAACACCGATCCCATGAAGGGACTGCCACGGTTCGAAGAAAATTCATATTAACCTCGAACAAGTTTCAGGCGAAGATTTAGCGCCAGACAAAGGCATACATTCCAATCCCGGCAAGTAGTGCCGGAAACACCAGGCGGCTAATCCGGTCCAGCCACCTCGCCGTGCTGACTCGCCCGGTCCTTGCCAGTCCGGTGGTCGTGACAACTTCGATCATGGCCAGGAACACAAGTAGTGTTGCGCCGAATATGAACACGTCCAAGTGTGTTAGATAGGGAATTTTGGGTAGATTAGAGCCGAGCGCCAGATGAAATGCAATGACGGTCAGGCAGGTTGTGACCGCCACACCAAGCTGAGCAGCGCCTTCTGTGGGGTCAAGCCAGAACACCATCCAGGAAAGGGCCAGAATCATAAGCAGTGGGGCAATAAGTTTGATCAAATAGTGATTGGAAAGACGACGGGCAGTAAACGCCAGGGCAAAGGCTGCAACATATTCGCCCGTCGGTAGAATGCGCGGCTCGGTACTGACCTCATTTTCAAGGATCTCCCAATCTGCCACGGAATATTCTTCCACGATAAATGATGAAAAAACCGGATCCTGGAATAAAGTAATTTCTCCAAACTCCTCAGAACCTGCTGGTATCAATTGGATTTTAAACGTTTGGGTGTCCAGGGGAAAGGCGCGAAGGTCCATCGGTTGAGAAAAGTCGCCCCACAAATTTTGCCGGTGAGACACTTCGCCTACAGGAGATATTACGACGACATCAGGACGTGCCGACCAAACCTTCTGACGGTTCAGGAAAACCAGGTGTGGGTGCCAGACTTCATCTAAATTCTTTGCGATGTTTCCAGTTCCGTCATGTGCTTCACGAGGGTCGCTCCAGCGGCACAAGGTGAAAAGGTTCAGGGTAAAATTCTGGTCAGCATCGCTGATATTGTCGAGATCCAAAATAGCCAGCGCGCAGTAAACAGCAGTCGGTCCGCCCCCTTCCGGTACAGGCCGCTCGAATATCGATGCTGCCATTAACTCCGGAGCAGCCAGCAATAAAGCCAGGACAAAGCCTAATACCCGATACGGTTTGATACTCATTAACAGATTTCCTCTGTTACCCGCTGATTTGCGATAAAAACAGTGATGGGAGCCATTAGAATGATCGCCAACAAGGCAGCCGTGAAAAACCAGTATGCGTGAACTGATTCCTGAATATGAATGGCTTCATAAACTTAACTCCTGGTTTCGTAGGTAAAAAGAGCACGGAACTTCTGCCAGAAATCGCCACCGAGCACGAAAAGACTCACGAGAAACAGAAAGTCTGCCGTGAGATTCAGCGCAATCCGATTCTCGTAGTATCCAGGAACCAGATCAGGCGCGTACCAGACGAACGAGCCATAGACGAAAAGTAACGCCCAGATAGCAAGCCCTGCGCGGTAACGTGTCCGACTCACTTTTGCGGTCGGAGCGGCCCGTCTGAGCAATGCGAACACTTTCTCTTTCAGATAATTGAAGCCATCCTTTCCCAGAATGGCGATCGCCAGGAGGCTCAATACCTCCGGCCCGACCACAAGCAGAAATCCCGATAGCGCTGTCTTCCACTCAGTCGAGAGTGTTGATTTCATTACCAGTGGTATGAACAGCGGACATATCCAGCCAATCGCGATCAGGGCGACACCGGTTCTGAATCGCCAGGTAGCTGTAAATTTCACTTCCTTGTTCCTCAGCTCTCATCATCACTGGTGGCGGGCTCCGATACCGATACCGAGCCAGAGGAACTGGCGACGCCCGTCTTGCGCAGCATGGCTGCGATCAGTGGATAAGCAAGCCAGCCAAGCTCCCACGCCGTCGCGCTGACGAAAGCAAGCGCAAGTGTTAACACCGCAGTCAACGGCTCGGCAAGCACCCTCAGCCGCAACGCCGCAACTTCGTCGTCACTTATATCAGGCGTTAATAAACGCCGCTTGTAGCTTGCATACCACCAGGCTGCCGCTGCGGCAAAACCTACGAGTGCCGCGGTGATACTCTGCAACGCAAGGACCAGTGGCTCGTTGCCGACACTGATACCGAGGCTGACGGACAACAGGTATATCAATACCAGGAGGATCTGCAACAGTGAGAGCGCCGCATGCGCCCCGTTCGTGCGATTGAGATTTCCAAGCAGGAGATTGCTTTGAAACCAGTACACCAGGAGAACGATGACGCCCAGCATTGCAAGGACCAGGGAATTTAGCCGAAACACCACAAAGCTCGCGAGATCAAACGCAGCGGATTCTTCGGGAGCAGGCAGATCCAGGACAATAACAACGATGACAATCGCGAATACCATGTCGATCAACGATTCCAGCCGGCGGAGCTCCCTGCCTTCCCGCTGTAGTTGGCCGGTGCCTGCTGGCTTGGCTTTGAACAGTTTTGATACGAATCGTTTCATGGCTTCATCCTTTTAATCCCGCAAAGTACGCTCATGAATTAGACTCCATATTAAAACTAATAGTGAAAAAATTACCCTAGCATGTATATAAACTGTTGATCGTGACTAGTATCTGATCACCCTCCAAGGAACGGGTTTGTAGCAATGATCACGTGCAAAGTATTAATGAACGCCTTTCTGCACCGGGCCGCCTGCTGCGCTGTTGCAGTGGCCTTGTGGATGCCGTTGGGCGCCCCTGCCAGCCAACTTGAGGAGGCGCTGGACGCAGGGGAAAGCGGTACAAATTTCCTTGAAGGAGCGTTAACGGGGCTTTACCAAACCGCCCTGGCCTCAAGTGAGGATACCGGCAGTTACGAGGCCGACCTGATCGGCTCGATTGTCCTGAAGAAACGGGGTGCGGGCATTTTTGGCGATACCGACTTCGTGTTCTGGGCATTCTCCGTGAACAACCTGGGAAACCTGCAGTCGACCGGCCAGATGCGGAAACAGGCCGGCCTGTTGTGGGATACCAACGATATTAATGTTGATAGTTCGACCACCCAGTTTGGTGTGTTTGGAATTCGCCAATTCTTCTACAATGACCATCTGGAACTGGGCGTCGGCAAAGTCTTTCCGGGCATGATCCATACAGAAAGCCATTACACCGCCAACAACTCTGAGACTTTTACTTCCAAGATTATCTCCAGCAGTGCGGTGGGTGGATATTTCGAGGCCATTGGTCTGGGCGCCAACCTGAAGTACCGGGGTAAAAAATGGTTCATACAGGGCGGTTTTAGTGACGCCAAAGCTGAAACGGAATTTGATTTCGATAGCCTCGGCGATGGTGTATTCGCATGGACGGCCGAGCTGGGCTGGGCGCCTCGATTCACCGCAGGCGATTCTGCGTTATCGGTGTTGGCTTTCAGGGTAGATGAGACACCCACACTAACCCGGCAGGACGGTTGGGCTTTGGCCGCCACACATGATTTTGGCGAGTCAGCAAAGTACGGAGTGTTCGGGCGTTTCACCTGGACAGACGGCGGCGAAGGCAGAGTCGACAAGGACCAGGCCAGCGCGCTACCGCTGAAATCTGCCGGCTTCGCAGGGTTTGCCTGGAATCGTCCCTTCAATCGCGAGCAGGACCAGGCCGGCCTGGCGGCACTATACGGCCGCCCGACCACATACCAAAAAGCATTGGGTTATGACGCACAGTATGGCCTGGAAGCGTATTACCGTTTTGGCATCGGTAGCTTGTTCAGGATCCTTCCTTCTGTGCAACTGCTGCGTAATCGGGAAAGCGACCTTGAAATCGTTCTGGGACTGCGCTTGAAAATTTCAGATGATTTTGCCCGGAGGTTCGGGCCGAATTGACAGCGGGTTTCGCACTCCGCCTACCGATCTCTCCTTCGGCACCATTCATTCTATCGCTCAGCACGTACAACGGCATTCCGTGAGCGGTTATAAATAATTCAGAGTGGAGAATCTCTGCTAGC
>CAYUBS010000138.1:0-7476 GCA_964443145.1 uncultured Wenzhouxiangellaceae bacterium
GGATAATGCCAAACACCTTGGTCAACTCCGGATCTGCACGTTTGGCGATGTCGCGGTATTCACGCATCAGGCCTTCAGCCGTCGTGTGGTAGAACTGTGGGTCGGTACGCAGAAATTCCAGGAAATCAGAAAAACCCCCCTCGAACCCGGTGGACTGGATAATCACATCCATCTCGCTCCTGATGCGCTTGACCTCGCTGAGCCCAATATCGTGAATCTGCCGGGGGCTCAATTCTGTCGTCGTCATCAAAGAAACACGGTTCTTGTACCAGGCCTCACCATCGGGCAAATCCCTGGCGGCAATTGATTCACGCGCCCCGGGCAGGTACTCCGTTTCCGTGAACTCCAGCAACTTCTCAAGAGCAGGGACTACCTGTTGCCGGTAAACCTCAGCCGCCCTCAGGCGCAAGGTGTCTGCCTGCAACGAATCAACGGTATCGGGGATGTCCTGGAAACCAGCCAGTAACGGGCTTTTATTCGCATCGTCAACCAATTGGTTGTTGATCTGCTGGGGTACGTCCCTCAGCGTAATTTTTGCCGGTGTGACACCGGCTTTCAGGCCCTTCCGCAGGAGTTCAATATTCTGGTCGACATAGGCCGGAAAGGCTTCCATGCGCTCAATCTGGCTTTCGAGTTGAGCCGCTCTGGTGTTGGGCATCATCGCCAGCAAACTGGCCAGATCCTGCTGCGGCCCGCTCATTTGCGTCATTTGCAGGTACTCGGAAGGAAACTGCTGCGAACGAACGTCTCTCTGCAAGGTATCCAGTAGCAAGTCGTAGTTGACCCGGCTCATTTCTGACAGCGAATTACGATCCATGCTGTTGATCAGTGCCAACGAGTCACGCTCTGCCTTTTGCCGCCGTGCGACACCTTCAAGTGACAGGTCTTCGAGACGGCCCTGCCCGCGCGGATCACCCATTGAAGTGGCATAGCCGGGATGCTCCAGCATGGTCAGGTCGTAACTCAGATCGTAGAAACGCTCGAGGCGCTGCTCATCACTTTTCCCGTCACGGTTAGCGGTGAGTGTCTCAATTTCCGCGTGAATTGCATTGACCTCAGCAATCCAGTTATCGCCAGCCTGCAGTGGAAACGCCAGAACCAACATCGAAATCATCATGAGGTATTTCATTAACTACATCCTTTTACCAATTGTTATTGCTGAATAATTAATGCATTAAACTTATCCAGTTTTTTCTCCAGTAACTGACGCTTTTCGCTTTCCGGCAAAAAGGCCATCTCAAGAGCATTTGCCTGGGACTGGCGGGTCATTTGCGGCGTGAGTCCGGCGTACCTGGCAGCCGTTTCGTATTCGTAACGAAGATCAATGCCACTAATAGCCGGGTCGTCCGTATTCAGATTCGCCAGCAGGCCAAGCTCAAAAATTTGGCGCGCGGGGTGGTTTACGTACTCATCGACTGTGCCGGTATGAATATTGGACGTGATGCAAATTTCCAGCCCGATACGGTGCTCGGCCAGGTATTCAACCAGCTTCGGGTCCCGGAGCGAATGGATTCCGTGACCGATCCGTGTAGCACCCAATTCACGAATTGAAGACCAGACACTATCGGGCCCGTCAGCTTCACCTGCATGCACGGTCACTTCCAAACCAGCATCTCGAGCCCGCTTGAAATGCTCAGCAAACAATGCGGCCGGAAATTTCAATTCATCCCCCGCCAGGTCAATGGCCACCAGGTGGTCACGATGCGCCAACAGCGCGTCGAGCTCGCGGTGGCAGGTTTCGGTGTCGTAGGTACGGCTCATGATGCCGATCATCTGCGCCCGCACCCCGGTATCACGTTCAGCCGCCCGGATACCGTCAGCGACCGCTTCGACCACGCCCGCCGGGTCGAGGTCATGGGTTTCGCTCATAAACCAGGGACTGAAACGCAGCTCGATGTAATCTATGCCCTCCCGCATGGCATCCTCGACGTTCTCATAAGCGACACGCCTGCAGGCATCCAGGTCACTCAGGATAGCGGTCAGGTATTGAAATCGCCCAATGAAGTCCATCAGGTTGGCTGCCCTGCCCTCTACTACAACGTATGGACGTAATGACTCCACGTCGCTGGCCGGCAACTCTATGCCTTGCTTATCTGCCAACTCGATGACCGTCTCCAGCCGAACGCTGCCGTCCAGGTGCCTGTGCAAATCGATCAACGGTAGCCGGGGATCTATAAAGCTGTCCTGTTTCAACGCTACTCCTTCGAGGAAAAACGCCTATTCTGGCACGAATTCAACGAGGGTATATACTTCTGCATTATGGCAAATCACTTTAACAGCATCCTCGAAACGATTGGCAACACCCCAGTCGTCCGCATCAACCGGCTCGCCCCGCCAGGCATAGACCTGTTCGTCAAAATTGAGTCATTTAACCCGATGTGCTCGGTCAAGGACAGGATGGCGCTGGCCGTCATCCAGCAGGCCGAGCGTGACGGTATCCTCAAGCCTGGCCAGACCGTTATCGAGGCCACCAGCGGCAACACGGGTATTGGCCTGGCCATGGTTTGCGCGGCAAAAGGCTACCCCCTGGTGTTGACGATGGCCGAAAGCTTCAGTATCGAACGACGCAGGATTCTGCGCTTCCTCGGAGCGAAGGTCGTACTGACTCCGGCAGAACTCAAGGGCAGCGGCATGCTGGCAAAAGCAGTGGAACTTGCACAAGCGCACGACTGGTTCCTGGTCCGGCAATTTGAAAACGAGGCCAACGCAGACGCCCACACCCGCACCACTGCCGTTGAGATACTCGACGTTTTTCGTGACCGGAAACTCGATTATTTCGTGACCGGTTACGGCACTGGCGGAACATTGAAGGGAACCGGGCGGGCACTCAGGCAACACAGCCCTGAAACAAAAATCGTCGTTTGTGAACCGGACAACTCCCCTCTTTTGGGCAGCGGTATTCCCCAGGCAAGGGATGCCGACGGTGCTCCATCGGAAAGCCATCCCAGCTTCCGCCCGCACTTGATGCAGGGCTGGACGCCGGACTTCATCCCCAGGTTGACGGAAGATGCCGTGGCGCTGGAGTTGATCGACGAGGTGATGCCCATTGATGGCAACCATGCACTGGAGATGGCCCGGCAGCTGGCACTCAAAGAAGGCATCTTTTGCGGAACCTCAGGTGGGGCTACTTTTTCCGGCGCCCTGAAGTTGGCAAAAAAATCGCCACCCAACACGAGCATTCTGTGCATGTTGCCGGACACCGGAGAACGCTACCTATCCACGCCTCTGTTCGCAGACATCCCCGAAGAGATGACCGGGGAAGAGATGGAGATTGCGCGATCTACGCCCGGCTACCGCTTCGATGCAAAGCCAACTGACACCACTGCACCAAAACAAGTGGAACAGGAAGTAACCGTGACTACTGACGCAGCGGAGGCCTTTGTCACGGAAGCTATCAGCGACAAGGACCAACCGGTCGTCTTGTTCGCACTCGAGTGGTGTGAATTCTGCTGGGCGGTTCGCAAGCTGTTTGCGCAGCTGGATATCCCGTACAACGCCATCGACCTGGATTCTGTCGCATACCAGGCAGATGACTGGGGTGGGCAGATTCGCGCCGTGCTTAAAGCGCGACTTGGCAGCAGCACCATCCCGCAGGTTTTCGTGGACGGAGAACACATTGGAGGGGCGACTGATACGTTTGATGCCGTCAAATCCGGAGCCTTACGACAGATGCTGCTAAAAACAGGCATCACACCAGGGGACCTGGGAGATGAAGACCCGTACAAACTGCTACCGAACTGGTTACACAAACGTTGAGGAGACCGGCAATTGCTGCCGGCCTCCCTCTTGATTGCAAAAACTGTCTTAGTTGAGCCCCCTGATTTCCAATAACGGCTCAATCGATGGATCCTTGCCACGGAAGGCCCTGTATAGCTCGTCTGCATCACGCAAACCGCCAGACTGGTAGACGTTCTTCTTCAGCCGTGCCGCCAGTTCCGGATCGTATATGTCGCCGGTTTCCTTGAATGCCGTAAACCCGTCGGCATCAAGAATTTCAGACCACAGGTAAGCATAATAGCCAGCCGAATAGCCGCTCGCGAAGATATGAGAGAAGTACGGGCTACGGTAGCGCGATTGGATCTCGCTGGGCTTGCCGTAAGCCAGCAAGGTCTCGTCCTCAAACTTGGTTACATCTTCTAACGCAGCGGCTTCGTTGGGCGTCTTGTTATGCCAGTTCAGATCAAGCAGGGAGGCCGCAATGTACTCAGTGGTCTTAAAACCCTGGTTATGCGTACTTGCCGCGCGAATCTTGTTTACCAGTTCCTGAGGGATCACTTCCCCTGTTTCCGCGTGTTTGGCGTACACCTCCAGCACCTGGGGTTGCGATGCATAGTGCTCCATGAACTGTGCCGGAAATTCGGTATAGTCTCTGGGGCTTCCGCTGGTTCCGGCAAAGCGTGGATAACGTACCTGTGTCAAAAGCCCATGCAGGCCATGCCCGAATTCATGGAACAGGGTTTCAACCTGGTCATAGCTGAGCAAGGTATCCTCACCCTCGGCCGGCACCGCAATATTGAGATTATTGGTGATAATGGGTCGAATATTCTGTCCCTGGATATTGGATGTCTGTCTGTATGAACTCATCCAGGCACCCCCTCGCTTGGAGTCCCTTGCGTAGTAATCAAGCATGAACACACCGAGGAATTCTCCATCTGAATCGTACACGGTGTAAGGCTGAACAACTTCGTTCCAGACCGGTACATCTTCAAGTGGTTCGAAGGTCACACCAAACAGTTTGTTGGCTACGTGGAAAGCCCCTTCCCGGACGTTTCCGAGTTCGAAATAAGGCTTTACTTCCGCTTCGTCGATCGCGTACTTCTTGATTCTCAATTTCTCGGAGTAGTACCACCAGTCGTGACCCTCGATGATGAAATCATGGCCCTCTTCCTGAACGATGACTTGCATCTCAGCCAGCTCTTCCTCTGCACGTACGAGCCCGGGCTTCCAGACTTCCAGCAAAAAGCTCTCAGCCTTCTCCGGCGTCTTCGCCATGCGGGTTTCAAGTTGATACGCAGCATGGTTGGGATAGCCCAACAGCACAGCCCGTTCGGCACGGAGCTTGGCAACCTCCCCCAGTACATCACGGTTGTCGTTATCGCCTCCCTGCCCGCCACGGGAAATGTAAGCCGTGTACATTTGGGCACGCAGATCCCGGTTATCTGAATACGTCATGAAACTCTCGTAGGTGCCGCGATCCAGGCCAAAAACCCATGCGTCCGGCTTACCCTTGCTTTCAGCCTTAACCCTGGCAGACCCAATCATGCTGGGTGCCAGTCCCGAAAGGTCAGCTTCATCGGTAATAACCAGTTCAAAAGATTTGGTTTCCTTCAGGAGGTTCTGAGAAAAAATGGTATTCAATTCCGAAACCCTGGCATTGATTTCCTTCATCCGGGTCTTGGCAGTGTCATCAAGTGCAGCACCCCGCCGCATGAAATCCCGGTGGGTCAGTTCTGTCAGGCGCATGGCCTGTTCATCCAACCCCAGGGTTTCCCTGGCCTGGAAAACCACATCGACACGCTCAAATATCTTCGGATCAAGGTAAATCGCATCCGTCTCACCGGTCAGTATCGGGGCAATTTCGACTTCGAGTTCCAGCAAAGCATCGTTAGTGTCTGTATTAGTTATGTTGCCGAATACGTTGTTTGTCCTGGTTAATAACTCACCGGCCAACTGGAGTGCTTCGATGGTGTTCTCGAAGGTTGGTGGTTCCGGATTGTCACGGATTACTGCAACGTCAATCCGCTGCCCCGCGATCCCTGCTTCGAACGCCGGTTTATAGTGCTCGTCTCGAATCGCATCAAACGGCGGAATACCGTAGGGTGTGTCCCACTCGGCGAACAGAGGATTGGTTTCATCCATCATGACGATCTCTTCCGTGGTGGCCTCATCAGAAGCATCCGTGATGCCGGCAGCTGAAGGATCTTCTGCTTTTTCTGAACAAGCCATAAGGGCGGCAGCCAGGCTTACGGCCAACAGGGTTTTCAAGGGCAGGTTCTGCTTTATGCTCATTGCTCCACTCACTCGATTGATAACGGGAATAAACACCCATTTTGAGTGAAATAATTCAGTGGTCAATGACATGCATCTGCCACAGGTCTTTCCGTTCGATTTGCAGGAAAGGCTTCATGGCAAGACAGCCGGTTTTACCAATGCTTTTTTCGAGATAATGCAACTCTTCAAATTTCTCACGGGTGCGCTCACCCACCGGCAGATCCAGACCGTTTTCGCGGGCAATCAGAGCTGCCTTGGCACGTATCGCAAGCTCGGTGTACACCCGCAAATAACACAGCATGTCGACCACGATGGGGCCATCGAACTTGCCGCGCAGATCTTCGAGGAAGTGACCGATTTTTGACTCTGAAAACTCGCCGGATTCAATCATCGTGATCAGGTCCGCATCGGCATCAAAATCCAGCTCCAGCCATTCGTGCAGCGCCTGTGTGCTTCTGTGAAACACCAGTTGCAGCAACGGCGGCAGGATAAAGAGCGTGCCAATGGTCTGCAGCACCGGCGCCACCAGGAAGTGATTGAATATCGAATGAAGGAAGATTGCGACGGCCAGCCCGGGCAGGTAATACAGGGGTTTAATTTTCATTTGCCGTTCGGTCAGCGCCTGGGACATGATGGCAAAAATCGCGACCACACCGCCGTGCATGATCGCTGTGCCGAATCCACGCACGATCCACACAGCAAAGCTCGCGGTAGGCTGGATCTGCAGGTACTGGTAGTTCTCAACCAGTGCAAAACCGGCTCCCACGGCGAACCCCATAATGGCCGAATCGACCAGGAAACCGATCCGGTTTGAGCGAAACAGGTAGACGATCACCAGCGCCTTCATGGATTCTTCAACCACCGGTGAGACATAGCGCGCATAGGTCAGGAAAGGCATATCCAGCGTTCCGAGCAGCCCGCCGTTGACGAACATTGCAGCCAGTGCAACCAGGCCACCGACCACGATAACCGCCAACACCGAACGCAAGCTGACCAGCTTGTAGCTGTCCATGTAGACCAGTATCACAAGAAAAATAAGCACCGGCAGCAACCCCACCGGCGCCCGGGCAAGCATATCAATTAACATAGTCAGAGGATTTTAAGCGAAATCATCCATTCATTGTCATACTTTTCGCCTTCAACGTAGCCCTGTGCAAATCCTACGGAAAGCGTCATCGGCAACCGGTGCACGACGGTAAAATGAAGATCCACCTGGGCCCCGAGGCTGAGATAGGTCTCCTTGTATCGGCTGCTGCCCAAATCCGTGACCATGCCACCGGCAAACAAGGCCGTACGGATCCAGGTCAGGTAGAAACTGGGGGTCCCGATTTCCTTGAAGGTAAGCGGCGGCAAATTCCATTCGAGAACAGACTTGGCGAAATTCTGGCCATAGATTTCATCAATATTGAAGCCAGGAAGACTGTAGAAATTGCGATAGCGTTTCACATCACCATCGTCCAGGTAGTTGTTACCAAACGCACCGAA
>CAYUBS010000139.1:0-7267 GCA_964443145.1 uncultured Wenzhouxiangellaceae bacterium
ATGGCAAAACTCATCAATTTAAATTTCATCAGGGTATTTACTCCGTAAAAAATAGTGAAAGCTGGTTTGAATAAGTGCGAATCCAGCCGATCATTATATGGCATAAACCAAGAGAAACCTACTTTCCCAAGGCGGGTGATGCAAGTCACCGTTGCGTTTTGTACAATGGAAGGACTGCTTTCAGGGAGAGTAATAATGACGGCGCCTATCTCAATACGGACTCTTTTTTTACTCTGCCTGGTCTTTCTATTAGCGGGTTGTAGCGGCCCGCGCGTGATGATGCCTACACCCAACGAAGCGGTAGATAGCGACACCACCCGCTACGAAAGTCTTCACCCCGAATTGAAAAGCTCTAAAGTCGCCCTGTTTTACGTCACTGACCGCAAACCTGAGAAAGACGAAAACGGCAATCTTGAGTACGGCTATGAACGCTCCCCATCGCTCGCCTTCGGTAAAACACTAGTGGATTTGGGCCAGAATCTCAGCTGGGAAGACTTGCTGGAGGCCAGTCGTACTCAAAAACGTCTGAATAAGGTACCGCTGACACGCGAAGAACTCATTGAGATTGCTCGTGGCCCCGATGCGCCCATCCCCTACACAGAAGTCGATGGACAAATCGTGGAGGATCCGGAGTACGCCGCTCAAAGACAAGTTGCATCAGAGACATTCCACAAGGAAATTGTAAGACAACTGGCGTTGACGGATCGTAACGAAGTCTTCATCTTTGTGCACGGTTTCCACAATGATTTTAATGACGCTGCGTTTGCCATGGCCGAGCTCTGGCACTTTATGGGACGGATCGGTGTTCCCCTGGTTTACACCTGGCCAGCGGGCCACCCCGGTATCTTTGGTTATACCTATGACCGCGAGTCGAGTGAGTTTACGGTGTATCACTTCAGGCAGATGGTTGAACTCATCGCGTCGTTTCCCGAGGTGGAAAAAATCAATATCATCGCCCATAGCCGCGGAACAGATGTCGCGGCTACCGGTTTCCGTGAGCTGACGATTGCCGCCCGGGCCAGGGGCGAGGATCCGAAGAAAGTTTACAAGGTGCACAACTTTGTGCTGGCGGCGCCGGACCTGGACGCACAGGTCGCCAACCAGCGCATGATTGGCGATCACCTGGCATGGAGCTCGCATCGCATGACCATTTATGCGTCCCCGAAAGACAAGGCGATCGGCTGGTCCGATAAGCTTTTCGACAGTCCTCGCGGGCGGATAGGAAACCTCAGTCCGGACAATTTGACAGAGCAGGCCAGGGTCGTGATGGAGCGCTCCAATTACAACCTTGCCATCATCAACTTCGACTCCGTCCACGACAAATCTGATTCAGGTGCAGACGGTTTTGGCCATAGTTATTTCCGGAATGCCACAACGGTAAGTTCCGACCTGATAATCATGCTGAGGGATGACGTGGATCCCGGGTCGCCGGGACGGCCACTGGAGAATCTTGGTTTGAATTTTTGGCGCATTCCCCCAGGTTATCCGGATTATGATGCCCAACAATAATGACAGAGCATAAAGGAGTCACAAAAATGTTGAAGCACATGTTACTTGCTATCGTGACCGCAACAATTCTGCTGACGGGTGGCCAGGTCCTGGCAGCGGACGATACGCCGTCGGGCAAGATAGTTATCGATGAAACCCAGGTTATGGCGCTGATCGGCGGCAGCATGGGTGGCGGCACGCTGCATATGGGAGACAAGTCTCACAGCTTCAAGACCGGTGGTCTGTCGCTGGGCGCATCGGCCGGCGTACACAAAATTCATATCACTGGTAATGTCTATCACCTGGATAAAGTGAAAGATTTTGCTGGAACCTATATTGCTGCAGAGGCCAGCGCTACCCTGATCAAGGGCGTCGGCGGCCTTTGGCTGAAAAATAAACACGGCGTCATTCTGCACCTCACATCCAACAACCAGGGGCTGGCTCTCAGCCTGGCTGCAGAAGGCCTCAAGATCACGATGGAATAGACTTCACCCGTCGTTGAGGTCCGCCACCAATTGCTGAAACACCGGATGCTTTCGGAGTAGCTCCCGTCCCGCAGCGATCAGTTTATCGACCTGATCATCCGTGAGCGAAAAAGAGGTTGGCACCTTGTTGAAAAACTGCCTGGCTTGCACTTGCTGAATGTCCTCGAAACCGATATTGACCAGGTAGGGCGTCATCGTTTTGCCCTCTGCTTCGAAAGCATCCTGCCAGTCATATAACGTGGTTTCGATCAGTTCCAGGGTCGCCGCGTTGTAGCGATGGAGCTGCACACCTGACATCGCCCCAATTGAATGAGCGATCGATGGCTGCTTGTTGGTCCCGTCCATCTCATATACCGGTGAGGTCGAGGCATCGATTGAAATAATGGCCAGCTTACCTGGCACCTTTGCGTTGACTTTCTTTATGTAAGCCTCCGGGCCACCGGAAATTGAGACCAGGTCATACATGGCGCGAAGCCCCATGTTGTCCGTGATGCCGCCATCGACAAAGTGAATGTACTTGCGCTGATCCTTATCTGCATAGGACTCCAGTCCTTCCACCAACAGGTTTAACTCGGCGTCGTGTCCTTCCCTGGCGCGCTGACGAATGGATTCCATCATGGCGAGTTCCTGATCACTGCAATCGGGGTAGTTCTCGACCACCACGGGATTAAAGACTATCGGCACCGCGGATGATGCGGTCACAGCCCGGGACACCGGGAAAGTCATCAGGTCAGAGCAAAGCAGGTCAAAATATTCCTGCAGAAATGAAAAACGCACCCCGTACGCCAGGTCAGAAGCATTGATGACGATCAATGGGCGGCCGGGCTGAACCATGTCGGCATAGGTTGCGCCGTGAAAAATCTTCTTGTCGTAGAGTTCGATAGCCCGTTCCGTCCGGCCTTTTCTGCCAAACCAGTGGAAGGGGTTGAGCACCTGCCGGACCAGCTGTTTTTCGATGTCGTAGCGAAGAAATATATCCTCGAAGGTCTCAAACAACCCGTCCCCGTGCAGTCCATAATAGGCGGCCGTAAAACTGCCACCTGAGACCGAACTGATGCTGTCGACCTGGTCCAGCATAGTGCCGGTTGTACCGTTAATGGTGACTTTCGTATCGCGGAGTTCCAGCATGACGCCGTAGGCAAATGCAGCCGCCCGGGTTCCTCCACCGGAAAACGCCAGGTTGAGCGTCAGGTCATGATTGGTAGCGGAAGCCTTGTGCGCCCTGACCGAGTATTCCGTGGTCTCCTGCAGGCCCGTCTGCGCCGAATTCTCGACCACACCGTAGGAAGCGCAACCGGTCAGTAACAACACGGCGAGAAAACCTACAGGTAATCTCATAAATTGGGTTCTCATCTGTCCTTCCTCACTCAGGCAATTGCGAATTCAGCCACTTATTGATTGAAAGCTTAATGTAGTACACCCTATGGTTTATTGCTAACCCAGAGATCATGAGGAGAACTAAATGGACAGCAGCAAATTGAGAAGAACTCTCATTCGTTTGACTATAACAGCCATAATTTCATTGATTGCACTGACTGTGCTCAGCCCGGTGACGGCTGCCACGATTGCGGATGTCAATTTTGATGACAAAGTAACGGTCGGCGATAAGGAACTGGTGCTCAACGGCATGGGCCTGCGGACAGCAACCGCATTCAAGGTCAAAGTCTACGCAATCGGCTTGTACCTTGAAAACAAGAGCAGTGATGCCGAAGCCATCATGGCCTCCGCCGAGAACAAGCGGATCACCATGAATTTTCTTCACAAGGTTTCAGCCGATGAACTCAGTGGCGGCTGGACGGAAGGATTTGAAAACAACACCAAAGACATTTCCGGCATAAAGGATCAGATCGCGAAATTCAATGCGAGCATGAAAGACGTCAAAACCGGAGATTCCATCATTCTGAATTTCTCGGGCGGCAAAGTAGACGTCCTGATCAACAATACCCTGGTAGACAGTATTGAGGGCGAGTCTTTTCTCAAAGCCGTCCAGGCAATCTGGCTGGGCCGTAAACCGCCGAATGAACCACTGAAGAAAGGGATCCTGGGGGGCTAGTTTAAGAATCTTTTAAGCTGTCGCTTCTGATCTGTGCCCACCGAAAAGGTGACCACCACTGGGCAAAAAACCCGGTCGGGAACGCATCCATGCCTCCAATTCCAACGTCCATAGGAGGCTCGCGGTCTTTCGGCAGGAAACGCGTGCCAAAAACCACATCCCAGATAATGTAGGCGTTGCCGTAGTTAGCGTCGGATTCACGGCGCACGCGCGAGTGGTGCCAGCGGTGCAGGTTACCAATGCTGAATATCCAGCTCAGTGGACCAAGCCGAATTGCGATGTTCGCGTGTTGGAACGCATCGGCAACGACCGCGGCCACGGTCGCCAGCGCCAGTACTTGTATAGGCACGCCAAGCACGGCCAGCGGCAGCACCCAAACGATACTGAAACGATAGGCAATCTCGAAAGGGTGGGCCCGTGTGGCGTTGAGCCAGTAAACCCGCGGCGCGCTGTGGTGGGTCGCATGAAAGCGCCACAACCAGTCAAATTCGTGCATGCTGCGGTGCGCCCAGTAGTCGAAGAACTCCCGCACGACCGTGGCCAAAAGCACCTGCGCCAGGATCGGCCAACCGTAGGGCCAAATCGAGCCACCCATCTGCGCAGACAGCCAGCCGCCGATGATAATCGTGAGTGCCCCGAGCACGGGCGCGAGCAGACCGCCGACGACGAACTGGGTCAGATAGTAGAGTGCATCCGTGCGCAGGTCGCCATGAGAATGGTTCCATTCGCGCCGGTAGGGAAGAATGCGCTCCATCACTATCACCAGCACAAGGCTGGCCAGGCTAATCGGGAAGATGACCATCACAGGGTCGATGCCCGAGTTCATTGCCCACAGCGCCGCACAGACGCCACCCACTATACTTGCCGGGACTAGCGTTACGGCGATAGCCGTCCGTACGCCTGAAAGAATAGTCGCGACCGTCATGTCCTATACCGCCTTTGAAGCTAGTGTCATAAAAAATGCCGGCGAGGTAATCCAGGCCGGCATTTGGCGCCGGGCCCCTTATTGCAGGACCCGGCAATCTTCAAAACTCTCTTACATCGCGTCGAGAATGGCTTTCTTTTTAGCCTTGTATTCTTCCGGCGTGATGTAACCTTTCTGAGCCAGATCCTGCAGTTGGGCAAGTTGCTCTTCCGCGCTTGGTTTAGAAGCTGCGGCCTGAGCCTGTTGCTGCTGACGGTAAGCCTGATCGTCCTGGTAGTCTCGCTGATCGTCCTCGTAGTCTCGCCGATCACGCACGTTGCTTCCTATCCTGGCCACTGCGATGCCACCGAGAAACGCGCCAGCGCCATCGGCCTGTGCTGGAATACTGGAAGTGATTGCAATGGCGCTGAGAGCACAAAGCACCATAATTTTGGGTCGATTCATATTAAGTTTCATGCTTGTCTTCCTCTACAGAGCCTTGCAGGCGCCAAAAATTGAATAATTCACTTCATCACCGACTACTGCAATGCTCATTCTGCCGCTTTCCTTGTTGATAGCCATGGTCCAGCCATGATTGTTCTCAACGCCCTGGAGAATCAGCTGGTTGCCGCTGACCTCAGAGTTCTTGATCGCGGAGCTGGCCGTCTTGTCGCTTCCAACATCGTAGGTCGCATGGATCACCTTCTTCTTGAAATCCACGTTCATGAATTCAGGCATATCGAATGATCTGGCCTCACCCCTGGCGCATTTCCCCCCGACCAGGCAAGCCGATACATCGAAAGCGGCACAAATCAGATTTGCAGAGCCATCAATTTTGTCTTTGGCGCTGGCATTACCTGGTGCAAACAACGTGAAGCAAAGCAACATCGCTACGCTCATTACTTTAGTGCTGATGTTCATAAGGTTCCTTATCTTGTCCAACAGTGATGGTTTAACCACATTAAATAATACACGATTAATTCTGAGCATAAACAGCATCCAAAAAGACAGGTCAGAGCCATTTATTGACAATAGTATTTTATTTGATTGACATAAAGTTGACAAACAGTCTGATCATCGAACACAATGATTGACAATATTATTTAAATCCTATTGACGTAAAGTTGACAAAACGTTTCCGCGGAGACTTCCGATGTCCACTCGTGAATCCATCCTGACATTCTTGCAGCAACAGGGAAGCTCTGGCAGCAAAGCACTCTGCAGGCACCTTGGTATCAGCCGGCAGGCGCTCAATGTGCATCTCAACCGCCTCATCGACGAAGGCAGGGTGGTGCGCACCGGCGCCACTCGAAACACCCGTTACTCGCTGCCGGGGCAGCTACCGCAGCCAAAATCCTATGGTGGAGAGTTTGATACCGAAGGCCTCGACGAAAACCGCGTGTATCAACGCCTTGCGCTCAGCCTGAACCTGTCCCATGCGCTGAATTCCGAACCGGAAACGGTATTCCAATATGTCTTTACCGAGATGCTGAACAATGCCATAGATCATTCGGACTCAAGGAAAGTACGGGTTTCCGCCACCCTGGAGCCCGGCTCCGTCAAGGCCGTAATCAGGGATAATGGAATCGGGGCGTTTGCCTCCATCGCACAAAAACTGGAATTGCCCGACGAACACGATGCCCTGCTGCAACTGGTTAAGGGCAAGACCACGACGATGCCGGAAGCACACACCGGTGAAGGCATATTTTTCTCATCGAAATCAGCTACTACACTGGTCATCCGTTCGCACCGGATAGAAGTGGAGTGGAGCAAGCGCTTAAAAGACGTTTTCGTATCCAATCGCCGCTTTGTGAAAGGAACCCATGTTCAAATCGAGGTTCGCCGCGATTCCAGGACAAGACTCCAGGACATTTTCAACGAATTTGCTCCGCAGGAATTCGACTACCAATTCTCCAGGAGCAAAGTCCACGTCAAGTTGCTGGGCGAAAAGTATATTTCCAGATCGGAAGCCCGTCGCCTCCTGTTGAACCTGGATAAATTCAAACACATCGAATTGGATTTCAAAAACGTCGAAAGCATCGGCCAGGGATTCGCAGATGAAGTGTTCCGGGTATTCAGGAACGATCATCCGGGAATCGTCATCCACCCGGTGAATACCAGTCCCGCTGTTGGAGCCATGATCCAGCATACCCGGAGCCGTGCATAACTCAGAAAAGGGCTCTGACCCCCTTAAAACACCTTTAAAACACGAACCGCATCCGCAAACTGGGAACAAACACCCAATTGGTGTCCAGGGTCAGCGAGGGCTTGTAGGTCAGCTGGAAACTGGGTGTGAAGGTCAGGTTCTGCGTCACCTGGATGCGGTAGAACGCTTCA
>CAYUBS010000140.1:0-7040 GCA_964443145.1 uncultured Wenzhouxiangellaceae bacterium
GACGGAACCGCTCCCGCCTGGTTCCTGGGTGTGGGCGAGGTGAGTGGCAACTCCATTATCCTGGACGACCTGTTTCGGCCGACCGGCACTCCCTTTGGCGATGACTTTGACGCGGCGGAAGTGGAATTTACCAACGCCGGCAGTATGTCGATGGTCTTTCCTGACTGCCAGGCAACGGCACCGGGCGGCAACATCGCCTACACCGGTGATGTTGGATTGGGCTATGAAGGACTGATTTCTCGGGGGACGCGGCTGGCGCATATCACCGGCTGTGGTGGCGAGACTCCGGACCCGAACGCCGGTTTGTCCGGGTCATTTTACGATCCCGCACGCAACGGCGAGGGCCTGATCGTGGAATGGCTGAGCAACGGGGACATACTGGCCGTGTTCTTTACCTATGACACCGAAGGCAACCAGTTCTGGTTGTTTGGCCAGGCAACGCCCAATGGAAAATCCGTCACCATGAATGCGGTTTACCCGAGTGCTTTCACACCGTGGGGGCGAAATTTCAACCCGAACGACGTGGTGCTGGATAACTGGGGGACATTCACCCTGAACTGGACGGACTGTAACACCATGAGCTTTCAATACAGCTCAACCGTAGGTACTTTTGGCTCTGCGACGCGCAACTATACGCGGCTGTCGAAACTGGCCGGAACGACTTGTCCGGACTTCCCTTAGGTTTACCGAAGAGGCTTAAACCGGCTATTCGATGACCCGGCCGACATGACTGGCCAGCGTAGATTGGGTGTGCGCGGGCACTGCGCCTGGGTTCAGCGGGGGGCTGAGCCATTCAATCAGCGTTATGTCGTCAAACCAGCTCACGTGATCATTGGCATCGTCCGCGGGCGTGACTTTCAACACGATCCGGTAGGAGATAGCGGTCACACGAGGTGAGTCAAAATCGAACCTCAGTTCCTGCCAGTCACCGGCACTGAGTTCATGCTCGCCAATCAACCTCAATTTTGCGGTTTCCAGGGCATCGGTCCGGTTTTCACCCTGTTTTCGCCACTGCTCGTAGGCGGTGACGGTTGCCGGGGCGTCTGAGCGGGCTTTGACGACGAACGAAGTGGGTGTGCCCGGCTCGAACGTGTATTCGAAGGTGCGCATCCCGAGTATTCCTTTGGCCTGTCCGGCCGGCACCACCAGTTGCATCACGTTCTCGCCGCTGGGTGCGTCATCCCTTGCCACGATGGATTGTGAACCGTCTGCGATCCAGCTTCGGTCCGGAGCACCAAACAGGTAATGTGATTCCAGGTGTCCCATCGGTAGCAGGTTCTGGCCAAGGAAGACCTGCCCGCTACCCTGAGGTAAGGGTGCTATCGAATCCACTGTGTTGTTCCATGTTCTGCCGTGTAAAGGCCAGATAGTTGATTCTGGAGCCTTGCTGCTAACAGGGGCGATGAATTCTGAAGCGGTGTCGGGCTGGCTGCTTTGTGCATGTGGGTTGATCACCGCGTTACCGCCCGATGCCTGCAGCGCAATGCCCCTGCGGGCGGACAACTCCTTCACCCGTTTGAGCACCGACTGCCGGAACGTATCGGTGGCAGGAACAGGCACATAGCCCTTGATCCTCAGCGGCATCACTTCGGCCCGGTGCAGGCGGCCGCCGTCCATCCAGACATAGAGCAGGTAGGAGCGCTTGGTCGCGTAGTGGAACTGATCGAACATGAAATTGCCCATCGACCAGGCAATCAACTTTCCTTTATACAGTTCAAACCCCTGGGTCACGTGCGGGTGGTGGCCAATGGCCAGCACGGCACCGTCATCAACCGCTTGCTTAAGCCGGGTTTCGGTGACCAGGGTGGGTTCGTCGGTGTACTCGCGGCTGCCATGATATTGCACGATGGGCAGGAAGCCCTGGTCAACTTCGGCACTTACAGTGCGGTTGATGTTTGCCGTGGTGCCGAAAGCGGCACCCCCCTTTTCAGTGCCCATGGCGACCTGGTTGGGTGTGAAATTACCTGCCCAGCCCAGGTAAGACAGGAAGCTCAGAGGGTTCCCGCCAACCCTGGTGCGATAGGGCGCCAGGGCCTGGGCTTCGGTCAGCCCGGCCCCGGACCAAGCCAGGCCGGAAGCCTCCAGCGCATCAATGGTCGATTCAAGCCCGTAGGAAAGGTAGTCGTAGGTGTGGTTGTTGGCCAGTGCGACGTAATCGACGCCTGACTCTTTCAGCGCCAGCAGGGCCTCCGGGGGGCTATAGAAGACAAAGGACTTGGGCGCGTTTTCCGTGGGTATGCCGTCTATCACCTGTGTTTCAAGATTGACGGTGGTGAAATCCGCCTGCTCCAGGTAGGGCCTGATGTAACGCAGCAGCCCAACCGTGTCAGTGGTTCGGAATCCTTCGTGTATCAATGCCGGCTCATTATCAGAAGGCTCGGAATAGCGCCGTCCCATCATCGTATCGCCACCAATCGCCAGCATGATCCGGCCATCGACCCGTTCAACCAGGGTAACGTCAGGAACCGTGATCGCACTTGTGGGCGAAGACTCCTGTTGCATGGAAAATTCCAGCGCGCTGTAGCTGTGGATGATCTGGAAGTGCTTGTTGGCGGAGTAGTCCAGCCGGTAGATACCTGCCGGTTCAGTATTCAGCGTGAAACGTCCCGTTTCGTCGGATATGGCGCTCTGCCCATCAAGCTGGATCGAGGCGCCAGCCAGGCCTTCACCCGATTCAGACAGCACGCGCCCGGTGATGCTTACATCCGCGGCGCAAGGTAACGCCGTCAGCAAGAAAAGAACCAGTACTCCGATGTGGGCAGCGGCCTTTATGGCCGTGGCTCACAGGGCGCCGGGGCGCAGACCGCGACACTGTCAGAACTGGCCACCAGGGCAACCAACGCGGCCACCCCCAGAATGCCGAGCACCCAGGCCAGTGTGTCGTCCTTATTGTTTGAGTTTTTGTTTTCCACGCGCAGGCTTTTCATATCTTCATACCGATAAAAACCTTTGCTGCCGCCCAGGCCTTCTTCGGTCATGTCAGTCACTCGGAACTTCGCGCTCCGCTTGTCCAGTGTTTTAATTTCAACCAGGCTGCCGTAGTCGATACCGCGCGGAGATGGGTTTTGCATGGCTTGTTCGACATTGACGGTTTGCATGGAAGAACAGGCCGCCAGGTTAAATAACAGCACACACAGGATGTAACGTTTCAGGAAGAGGGTCATAGGCCCGTATTGTACTGTCAAAAGACCGGCGAATGACAAGTGTCATCTTGGGTTCAAACTGCAGCCGATAAAATATTGAAATTCTAATATACGAAAGAAGAATACAGGATGTTTCTACGCCCGGGGACTGCAAAGTGGACTGGTTTTCTGTTACCGGCAACGCTGCTGGTTTTGGCGCTGTTTTCAACAGTTGCACAGGCCCAGGACTCTGACAGGCGCAGTATGAGTGCTGACCGGGTGGATACAGCCCCCGTACTCGACGGCGAGGTGCGCAACGACCCGGTGTGGCAAGCAATTACTCCCACGGGCGGGCTCACGCAGAAATCACCTGATGAAGGCCTTCCTGCCAGCCAGCGGACCGAAGTGCGGGTTATTTACACCGATGACGCCATATATTTCAGCTTCGTCTGTCTGGACACTGATCCTGCAACCATTGTCATATCTGATGCGCGCCGGGACGCCAGCCTCAAAGAAATGGACAGCGTGCTGTTTATCCTGGACACCTACCGGGATGAGCAGAATGGTTTCGTTTTCGGCACCAACGCCGCCGGACTGCAATTTGATGGCCAGCTGAGTAAAGCGGGTGAAGGCAGTCTGTCCCTGTATGGCGGGAGCGGGGCTGGTGGCGGCTTCAATATCAATTGGGATGGGGTTTGGGATGTCAAAACCATCATGGGTGAGTTTGGCTGGAGTGCCGAATTCCGTATCCCGTTTACAACCGTTCGTTACCCCACCCGGGACGACCAGAGCTGGGGTATAAACTTCCAGCGCAATATTACCCGGCGCAACGAAGTGGCGTACTGGGCGCCCCTGGGCCGTCAGTTCAACCTGCTGCGACTGGCTGACGCCGGGGTGTTGACCGGGCTGGACATCAGCAGCCAGCGAAATTTGAAAATCGTCCCGTATGTTCTGGGAGAAGCCAGCGACGTGGGCAATGCCGGTAACGACACCGATACCGAATGGGGTGTCGATATCAAGTACAGCCTGACGCCGTCGCTGACACTGGATCTGACTTACAACACCGATTTCGCCCAGGTCGAGGCCGACGAGTCCCAGGTGTCCCTGGACCGCTTCAATATTTTCTTCCCGGAGAAGCGGCCCTTTTTCCTGGAAAATGCAGGCTTGTTCACGGCGGGCAAGCCACGTCAGGTTGAGTTGTTTTTCAGCCGGCGGATCGGGCTTTCCAGAAATAGTGACATCATTCCCATCGATGCCGGAGCCCGGGTTTCAGGGTCAGTTGGGGGTGGCGTGAATGTCGGTGCAATGTATATGCAGACCGATGAATTAGCCGGAGTGGCGCCGGCCACGCGGTTCGGGGTCGCGCGGGTGACGAAGGATTTACCCAACCGGTCATACATCGGCGCCATTTTTGTTGACCGCAACAGCAAAACGGACTTCTTCGGAAACCTCGGTGACAACCGGACCATGGGTGCCGACGCCCGTTGGGGAATCGGTGAATATGGACTCATAATGGGCTACTTCGCCAATACCGATACACCGGGGCTGGATGGTAATGATAATTCCTGGTCCCTGTCCGGCGATTATGATTCTGAATACTGGACCCTTGGCGCGGATTATGTGCAGGTAGGAGAGGACTTTAATCCGGAGGTAGGTTTTCTGAACCGGCGCGGTGGGTATAGAAATGCGGCAGCTAACATACTGCGGCGCTACCGCCCGAAGAACAGCCGGATCGGGCTGCTCGAAATCAGGCCGCATGCTTCTTACCGGTCTTACTGGAATCTTGACGGGTTCCAGCAAACCAGTTTTCTGCACATTGATAACCACCTCGAGTGGTTAAACGGCTACGAATTTCATACTGCCGTTAACTTCACCACCGAGGGCTTGTTGCTGCCGTACGAGATTTCTGAAGGGGTTTTTGTGCCGCCAGGGACCTATCGAAACTCGGAGGTCCACCTGTACGGCCAAACCAATGAAGGCGCCTGGATCAGTTTCAGTCTTTCGGCGACCAAGGGCGGGTTTTACAGCGGCGACCGGGTGGCGTTCAGCCCTTCCATGAGGATGCGTGTTGGGGAGCATTTCACAGCACAGGTCGGCTGGAGCCAGAATGATGTGGACTTACCCGAGGGTGACTTCACGACGAGGGTAGGCCGCTTACGGCTGTCCTGGTCGTTTACGCCGCAAATTGCGCTGGAAGCGCTTTTTCAGTACAACAACGTCGACGATTTCTTTTCAACCAACCTGCGTTTTTCCTGGTTGAGAAAAGCCAATACAGGCCTGTTCGTTGTGTTTAATGACATTAATGGTTATGACCGATTTTCGGGTGAACAGCCGGATCGCAACGTGATCGTAAAATACACCCACATGTTCGATCTGTTCTGACGTGTCAGATGGTCTCGTAGGCTGTCTGGCAGTCGTTGGGTACGTGGCGTGTATCACCTCGAATCACACGGCAGGTCCAGGCTTCAGCATCGTCCGGGCCATTTGAGCTGAGTTCGATAATCGGATCCGAGACGGCACCGGTATTGCCGGTCCATAACACGATAACCATGGTCTGGCTGGCGCAATCTGCACCCAGCAGAACGCGGTTCAGGTAATCATCATCTGATCCTGATGGTACGTAGAAGTAGTCAGCCTCGAGGTTGTTGTGCACGATGGCCTGCTGATTATCGGCACAGGTTTTTTCCAGCGCTTCCTTGGCGGGTTCTGCCAGAGTAAGACCCTGGCTTACCTTGGCGCGGATCGCCTGATCGGTCAGCGTGGGAAAGGTGTAGGCCAAAGCGATGGCAGTGACTGCGAATACGATCAGCACTTCGATTAGCGAGATCCCTTTATTTTTGCGGGCGTAAATATTCATTTTCATGTTCCCTTTGAATTCGTGTCATGAATATTAATGCAGATATCATGCCATAGTGTTATCTAAAATTAAAGCTATAAAAAACATAAACATAGGGTGTCTTGTTTTTTATTCTCCGGCTCAGCTCTGCCGGGATATGTCAGCGACTGACGCAATTTGTCGACGCTTTAAACACCCGATAAAGCCGCCAGAGACCGTTTGCAGACTATATAAGGTACTGGCTGAACGGTAGAAATAGACAGACACATGGTGGTGTCTTATCGCCGCAGTTTCGCTATATTCTATCCACTACAACCTATATTACGCCAAAAAGGAATTTGGTCATGTCTAATCAGAAAGGATTCTGTGCTCATGCTGGGCGTCTGCGTCTGTCATCCCGGGGTTTTACCATTCTTGAATTTGTCGTTGCGCTGGCTTTGCTCGCAGTCGCTGTTGGGCTTGCCGTACCAAGCCTGCGCCAGTTTTCGGCCAACAATCAGCTCGTTTCCGCGAACAATGCGATCGTAACTGGTCTCAACCTGGCGCGGTCCACCGCCATCACCACCGGCGATGACATCACCATTTGCCCGTCATCCGACGGAGCGACCTGTGCTGACGACAGCTGGGATGACGGCTATATTGTGTTCAACGACACCAATGGCGACGGCAGCGTAGCTACCGCTGAGATCATTCGGATCATTACGATCGAAAGTGATGTGAACAACAGTGGTTTTGGCGAAAACATCGTATTCCAGGCAGACGGCACGACAGGATTGGGCGCGAACGCGACCATTACCAATTGCCGTGAGCAGGGAACCGTGGGCGAAAACTGTGCAAATGTGACCATCAACCAATTCGGAATGATCGAGTCTGCAAAGCACCGCACCACCAAAGACGGTGGCGCGGGCGACGAAGAACCGACTTCATAAGGAACTGAGCCATGAAAATGTATTCCATTAACGGGGTCAGGTTCCAGAAAGGGTTCAGCATGATGGAGATCCTTGTCTCGGTTGTGATCTTCAGCGTGGGCCTGGCCGGTATGGCCAGCATGTCCCTGGCGAGCCTTCGGAGCACAGCGGACG
>CAYUBS010000141.1:0-6960 GCA_964443145.1 uncultured Wenzhouxiangellaceae bacterium
CCGCTGCCGATGATCAGACCAAAAGCAATCACCAGAATCGGTGCAGTGAGCATTGAGCCTTGCAGCCGCCCGGATATGAGTGACAGCGCAAGCAGCCCGGCGGCAATCACCGCAATTGAAGACATGTCCATATCAGCTGTCAGCCTTGTGAATCCACGTGTATGCCTGTGACCCCGGTTACATCGTTGACCATGCCCTGGAGTTCAGAGCACCAGTCAGCATCGATATCGAAACTCTCCAGAAGGCGATGAAATCGGGGGTGTGCCTCCACTTCTACTACCCGGTTTTTGGGGGCCGCGTTGTTGAGCATCACTCTTATGTTGAAGATGGGTGCGCCACGCCCGGCACTTTGTTCCATGAATTCAATTGCCTGTTCAATCTGACCCATCATCGAACAAGCCCAAAACCTGAACCGAAGGGGCAGATGATCATCCTGTAGAATCTTCTCGAAATGGGTCTGGGCGTCTTCCAGCCTATCTTGCCAATATAGATTGTAGAAGCTCACAAACTCAAAATGGTCCTCGCCCGAAAGCAGCTGAATGTCTTTCCCGGCCTTATCGAATTGTTTTGTTCGACTGAACAGCATCGCCCGGCTTTGTCGCGCCAACAAGTCATCGGGCCGGTTTTCCAACCGGCTGGTCAGTGATTCAATGGCCTCTCTGTATCGATTGAGCACCGGCAACAGAGACTGGGTGTCATTCTCAACCGATTCCATCTTGCTGAAAACCTCGTTGGAGTCAGCCGTGTATTTACTCAGGTAATCAAATGAGGCCTGGTAAAAACCAGCGCTGCCAAGACAGCGCCCTAGCTGGACGAACTCGAAGTCATGCCAGCTTGCATCCTGGTTTCTGATCAGTTCAAGAGCCTCAGCCGCCAGCTCTCTCTGGGTCGGTCGAATCTCAGGGTGTAACCTACGGTGCACGTGGACCCAGGGAACTTCCGGAACGTACTGCAGCTTCTTTGCTTTTTCGAACGCCCGCTCAGCATTTTCTATAACTTTTGAATCCTGCCCCAGGTAAACGGTCATCTCCCAGTAACAGATACCCAACTGGTAAAACGCCCGGCCAAAACCCGGATCAATCTGCGTGGCCCGTGTGAAATATTGGATTGCCTGATGATAAGAGCTTTGCTGGTCTTTTCGTTTCTCATGGGCTCCCAGCAGATACGCGTCATAGGCATCAATGTTTTGGGTGCCAATCTCAAGAGAGGGCTCGCTACTCCCCAAGAGATTTACTTTCAGCGCCTGCAACACCGAGGACGCCACATTGTCCTGGATATCGAAAATATCTTTCATCTCCTGGTCGTAGCGGTTTGACCAGAGCATTGAGCCATCGCGGGTATCAGTCAGGCGAACATTGATCCGGATCCGTTCCCCGGACTGCTGGACACGGCCATCCAATACGGATTGAACTTTAAAACGCCGGCCGATGTTTCGGATATCAAGGTCCTGGTTTCTGAACGCAAAACCGGAAACTACCCGCAAGCTATTGAATTGAGACAGCCCGTGAATCAGTTCGTCTGCAATCCCTTCACTCAGGTATTCCCCATCCTGGGAACCACCGCGGTAAGAAAAAGGCATTATCGCAATCGACGAATCCTCATCAGCCGCGGGAGCTGGCTGGGTATCTTCATCCGGTTTCCAATCGTAAACGTATTTATTGAGCGCCTTGAACAGCTTGTTTCTGAATTCTGATTCAGAATGGTCGTCTTTGATGATCGCCTGCTTATCGTTCAGGCTAAGCTCCACCCCTGGTGGCAGAGGGGTTTCATCGAGATGCACCGCAAGAATCTTTCGCTCATAGGTTAGCGCGAGATTTAACTCCTGCAAACACACGGGTGACAATACGGAATTCGGGCTGATGAAAATCAGGAAAAGTGAGCTCTGCATGATCGACGATGCAACTTCGTCCCGCCATGACACTCCGGGCTCAATACCTTCGTCGTACCAGATATGAAAACCATCCCCGTGTAACCAGGAAAGCTCGGAATACACGGCGTCAGCGTCGGCATGCCCATAGCACACAAAAATGCAGGGCTCACTGCCGCTATATGCGTTGAAGGGCTTCTTCATTGTCTGTTAAATAACTTGCCAATCCCGCCCGGTGCACGGTTATCAGAAAGTCTTGAGAAACTCGATAAGTGCATCTTTTTCACTGGCTTCCAGATCGGTGCCGTACAGATGTCCTGCATTGCTGTTACCCGTCACGGACGTTTTATAATGGAAGAAGTTTCCGCAGGGGCTTTCGCTATTGGTGGAAACCTTTGCCGCGATGAACCCGACGTTCTGCCAATCATATACGGTATTCCCTCTACAGAAATCCTTCGGGCGATCTGCAGGATGCTTCAGCAAATCGCGTAACGTGGGCACCGAACCATTGTGTAAATAGGGTGCCCGCAACCAGATTCCATCCAACAAACCGTTAACGTATCCATGTTGAGGCGCGAAGTCCCGCAGTTGCCACTCATCCGTTCCGAGTTGATTGAGCCCGGCGGCCAATTCCTTAGTGAAGTCAAGGTGTCGCTGATCATCCGTACCTATGTCCTCCAGACGCTCGACCGTCCCGGTACGCCCACCATCCTGGGCATGACAGGTGGCACAATGGTCACGGAATACACGCTCTCCCGATTCGAGTAAATCGTGTCTGATACCCGGCACACTTTCCGGTATTCGATCTGCATAGCGCGGAGGCATAAATTCTTCCGAGAAATCAGCAATGCGTTGTACACGTTTGAAGTCCAGGTATTCCACCCGCGGTCCAATCACAGCCAGGGCGGAAACGACATTGCGCTCTACCGGCACTGCAATGTTGCCGTCCCAGTGCATCAGCATGCCGGTCCGGGCTTTCCCATTCCAAAATGGGGGGAAGTCTACGATGCCATCGGTTTTTTGTCTTTGCGGAGGGTCGACGTACAACCTTTTATAGACGGCCCAGGTATCCACACGACCTGGTCCAAAAACGTTTAGACGATTGGGTCCATCTTCCGGTGTAATGAAATCAAAATACTCTTTCTTCCGGTCTGACAGCATTTTGGGAATAACAAAGGGAATGACCGCATACCGGTAGAGCAACCTCTGCACCAGGCCGAGACTCTCACCCTGCGCGGCGAGTGCAGCATCAACGGCGTCCATAACCTTGTCCGTATCAAAAAGCTCTTTATCTCCCATAACCCCGAACATGTAGAGGAAATATTGCTCGATATTGACCGCATTACCCGTTCCCGCAAGAACCGTTTGTATCTTCTCTTCAGGCCCACTCTGGAATGTCGTGAGGTGACATAAGGAACAGTTAACGCCAACAAAATCCATGCCAAAAACAGTGCGCCTGGAGAAACCGATAGGTCGCTCAAAGTGCTTGTCACCTTCGTCTGTAGCCAATGTTTTCGGCATCTGATCTTCGGTCACGAAACCAAACGCTGCCATACCCTCTTTACCATTCCAGGGTTTCGCATACATTTTCGGAATGATTTTCGAAGGCGGTGCCACCGCGGGTAATGCCTTCCAGATCCAATAGGGAATCGGCGCCATTGCCATGGGGTGATCGGCGCCAATTGACCCGTACTTGAACTCATCCGTTGGATCCACAAAGTGTTCCGGCATACCAAAGCGATGGGTCCACATATAAACACCCAATGACACGATCGCAAGGACCACGAGCCACCGTCTGATCTGCTTCAGCATTGCACGAATCTCCTTCTTCCATGGTTATTATTGTCAGGCATTTATATTGACCTTGAGCGCCCTGGGATAAAGCTTCCAGATCGCCCAGGGCTCATTAGTCATCGACAACTGGAGCCATTCCAATTCTTCCTGAAACCGGGCCAACACTGACGCTGCGTCTTCATCTCCATCAAGAGCCAAATAGGAGAAATCGAACATCAGTTCCCTTCGCGTTACATTGAGATTGTAGTTCGCGTTAACCAAACGCTGATAGACATCAAGCGGCTCACGCTGGCCATTCTTGTAAACGCGAGAAGGCTGTTTGTGGGTCCATAACTGGTAGTTCCACAGAAAACCGCCGAGAATTTCGTGCTGCACTGACTCCAGGTATATAAAGCGTGCAACCAATCGGGCGAGGTTTTCGAAGGTCAGGTTTTCCTGAGTAACTCCGGTGCCATTGGGTAGCAAACTGTTTAACTCATCAAGCCATGCAAGGATGTGCTCATCTCCTAAGACCTCAGCGGTGCTTGATCCCGGCGCGGTCTCCGGATAATAAAGCCGCAGGTAGTCAGTGGCGTGCTCATGCATGATATTGAACAGGCGTCCGAGGTCATCCATCGTCGGTGTATCAAAACCTGCATCACGAATCTGACGAGCTTCGGCGTCCTTTTCCGGATCGTTCACGACTATGGGAAACTCGCGGTAGGTATCTTCAAATAGCTTGCACATACCTTCGAAAGTGAAAGAGAAAATGCTCTCGAAGTCACCCCCTTTTAGCATCTGGGCGGGTGTGACGTTGTCCTGGCTCTGCGCAGTCGCATAGATATAAGGCCAAAGTAAGCGCAGCAGAGGATGGTCCGACGGAAGGCGATTACGTGTTGCAATGGCAAATTGTGCACCACCGGCAAGGTGCACCCAATTGAAGTGACGCACTAATGAGAGGTGCGTGTTGATCGCACACAAGGCAATTTTCTTCGACAATTCCCAGGATGGATCCGCCGGCGTTGTCGTACCGAGCACACTGTCAATCTGGAATGCCCTGACTGAGCGACCCGCTTCATCAACCTTGAAAAGCACCTTAACACCCAGCGGATAGAGGCCCTCGTGAACCTCGTAAATGCTAAGCGATTCAAGGTCCCACTTATAAACCCCGTCTTCTTGTTTTTCCAGATAACAGGCAAAAGGACCTCTGACTGCGAGTGAGCCTAGATCAGGGCTGCCGAGAAATTCTGCTGGTAGCCCGGGTGCGGGGAACTTGGTTCTGTGCAGCCAGGTATAGGCCTTTTTCAATGCCCGGTCCGGATTCGAATCAATGGGCGGCAAGCCAGCCTGCATAGGCGAGAATACCTTGTATAGGAAAAGTTGCAGCTTGGTGATTATGGTTTGCGCAGCGGACTTTTCATCTTTGGGGATTTGTTCGGTCGGACAAACCAGGATATCCCTGATTGGAATGCCCTTAACTACATCCTCCAGAGGCAATGGTACGATCAAACCCTTCTGCTTTGTCGGAATAGGAATATTACGCGGTTTGTTGCCCGCCATTTTTACCCAGCCGAAGAAGTCCCAGAACGCTTTTCGACACCACCATTTGACCATTTGAGTCCTGCTCACGTGTGATGCCGACTGGACTCAACAGCCCATGGATCGCCTTTAATATCCTTATCACATGCGCGTAAGGGGTGTCGCTCTGGCCGAAGCCTGCCCTCCGGTCCTGGATCATCCCAGGGTTCGAAGGCGTTCTTGATATTTGCAAGACCTGTCGCTGCCAATTCCGGATGATGGCGCAGCAAAACCGTCTTAAAGCTCGCATTGTCGACCCAGTCCAGGCCTTCCGGTGTGTAGACCTCTTCGTTGTAGCAATCTGTGTAGAAACGATCTGCCTGCAAACGTCGGGTGGCGTTGAGAATGAAGACCTGGAACATGGTCTCCCCAAATCCGAACGCGGTTGGACGATGCCCTTCCGCCAGGGTTCCGACCAGTAAATCAAGCCTCTCCACTGCTTCGCGATCCGAGCCATAGACGCTCTTTAATAACCTGACCTCCTCAGCATCGTCGGTGAGGTCCAGAAAAGTGCGAATCGGGTTCAAGCCGAGTTGCCGACGAAATTCGTTATAGCGGGGAATACCGCGCTCGCGAGCCCGGACAATATCAACCGTGCCCATGTCAAAAAACGGGTTGCCAGGAATACTCAGCTCCTGCATGAATTTGGGATAGTTGTTGAGCACCAGTTGCCCCGGATGTTGTGTTCCGAAAGAAAACAGCAGATCTGTCATTGAGTATTTACTGGTTATTTTTGCCGAGCCGGCCTGACGCGTAGTTGGAAATCGAATGTGCTCAATGTCGTCTGGAGCACCGCGCCGCCGCACTGCCAGCGTCTCGGGAAGCAGTGAATGGAGGCGATAAATCTCGACAAATTCTTCAGTCAGACCAAAGCCCTGACCATGCTTCTTGATTGGATTGCCTACAACCCCGCCCAATTCAGGGTTATGAACATTGATATCAGCAACCGTTTTACGTCCTTTGCCTCTGCGCAGCAAATTGGTAAGCAACCCATACCAATTGGCGTTGAGCCCTGCATCAAGCGCCGGATTGGGTAAAATGGCAGGCGTCCATTCCACTGTATGGATCTTTGCCATGACGGCTGCATTGATCAAGCGTGCAACATTAAATATCTGGTTGTCATTCCAGCTTGAATAGGTCTCCTGAAGGTGGTCACAAATAGCATTGTGTTCGCGTGCAAAAAGCGTGTGCAGCATTGATTGGCCTACCCACCAATTGCGGGTAAAGCCCGTTTTTTCGATGCCTTTGCTATCAAGCGGCAATCTGCCGTCTTCGTCAATCTTAAGTTTCCCGCCAACAAAACTTCTCAACAGGTCCTGAGTAGCCTGGTCACTGCCATAAATTTGAGAACCATCCCACCAGTGTGTGACTTCATTGATCGCGGACTGTTTTGCTGGCTCACCCTCACCACGCGTGGGATCGACCTGCGTCTTGCCGATGAACATCTTTTCCTGCCGGTAACGTTTACGTGCGGGATCATCCTCGGCCAGCGGCACTTCGATTACATCATCGAAGTGGATTTCACCATGATTAATCCAGTCGCTGTTCATGAACTGGATCCAGCAGGCTGCCAACATGTTTAAAAAGGGCACTTCTTTCATGGGTCCGTTACGAGCGAATAACTTCCTGCTGATCTCGCGCGGATTAGGTGTAAGCAGTTCTTCGCCGAATTCCGGCGTTGTGTCTGCCATTTCGACATTTCGTAAGAATCTTGTTCCCGCCGCCCCCTCTTTGGGATCGGC
>CAYUBS010000142.1:0-6912 GCA_964443145.1 uncultured Wenzhouxiangellaceae bacterium
CCCAACGCGATGACCGGCGTCCATTTCAGATGACTAAAAAATGAATAAGCGCCGCGCGCCTGTCCCATCATGGCCACACCGGCGGCGGACCCTATCGACAGCAGGCTGCCACCGGTGCCGGCGGTTAATGTGACCAGCAGCCATTGCCGGAGGTCCATTTCCGGGCTCATCTGCAGCACCGCGACCATTACCGGAATATTGTCGACAATAGCGGATACCAGGCCAACCAGGATGTTGGCAACGGTCGGTCCCAGGTCGAGGTAAAAATAGTTGGAAACCTGCTCAAGGTAGCCGAGGAAAGTGAGGCCGCCGACACTCATAATGACGCCAAAAAAGAACAGCAAGGTGTCCCACTCGGCACGCGCCACCTCCCTGAAACTGTCATAGGGCATCACATCGCCGGTCATGTGCTTTGCATGGTGCCTGATAAAGACCTCTTCCTTCCGGCGCAGATGGAAGCCGAATATCTGCAGGCAGGCAAGCCCGGTCACCATGCCGAGGAATGGCGGTATGTGGAGAAAATTGTGAAATGAAACGGCCAGGCCGATCGTTAATACAAACAGGGCCATGATGCGTTTAGCGCCCAAGCGCATCTTGACCGTTTCGGTACTCGCCGCCAGTTGCTCATTTTTTATCGCCAGGGACATGAACAGAGCCGGAACCAGGTAATTGACTATCGACGGCAGCAGCAGTGCAAAGAACTGGCCGAACCGCACCTGGCCATCCTGCCAGACCATCAGTGTGGTGATGTCACCAAACGGACTGAAAGCTCCGCCCGCGTTCGCGGCCACGACGATGTTGACACAACTAAGTGAAACGAAGCGCTTGTTGTCCTTGCCGACGGCAAGAATAACAGCGCTCATGACCAGCGCGGTCGTCAGGTTGTCGATCACTGCAGAAAGAAAAAAGCTGATGATTCCGGTCACCCAGAACATCATGCGCAATGAAAAACCCCTGCCGATCAGCCAGACTCGCAACGCTTCAAATACCCGGCGCTCGTTCATGGAGTTCACGTAAGTCATCGCGACCAGCAGGAAAAGAAAGAGCTGCGCAAACTCGACCAGGTATTCTTTGACTGCGGCATCCAGGTCCGCCGGCTGTCCTGAAAGGCTGTATTGAATGCCAATGATGGCCCAGATCACGCCGGCCGCCAGCATCACGACCTTGGACTTACGCAAGCGGGTAAATTCTTCCGTAATGACCAGCGAATACGCCAGGATAAACACGATCAGCGCCGTGATGCCGGCCCAGTTCAGCGTCAAATCCAAAGCGCCCAAAATAGTGTCCTCAACCCAACGGATGGATAATACCAATTGTAATCCTGCATACTATGCGGGGGTGATGCAATGAAAGAATGGATCAGAAAAAACCTGGTTTTGGTCAGCGGCATACTACTGCCAGTGCTACTGGTTGGTGGTTTCTTTGTCCTCGGCAATGCGCCCAGGATACTGGCAGAGCCGCCGGAGTATGACTTTTTGCTGGTAGGCTATCGCTACGATTACCAGCATCCGAGTAACTACTACCTATCCTTCGAAGTCCGGGACGGAAAACTGACAGGCCGGGCAATTCCCAGGGACGAAAATAACGCCAATTCCAATCGGCAATACGCCGGCATCTTCCGCTATGACGCAGCAGCAAACAATTTTGAAGAGATTGTCTATGAGCTGCCGGATGACCTGGACAGTATTGAAGAGCCAACTCCACTCCTGTTAGAGGAAACCAGCGGCCTGACACTCGACAAGCGCCGTAAATCACCTGACGGCTATGCCTTCGAATTTCGCAGTTACCGTGGGAGTGGTGGACTGCTGGGCGAAATGTTTGGCAGTCGGCGCCGCTATGAAAGCAACTACCAGCTGAAAAAAGGCAACGCCTACTTCGACCTGCCAAAGCCCGTCTCGGACCCTTACTACCGGAATGACCTGCATTTCATGGGCTGGGTGATTGACCAGGGCGATACACCGTGACCAGCCGGGAAGAAGCGCTGCAGGAAATCGTCGAAATTGCCGCACGGCACCAGCTGCAAACCGATGAAATCGTCAGCGAGCTAAACAAGACGCCCCTGCCGGATCAGGCCGAGCGTTCTACTGGAATTCTGGCGAGAATATTGGCCTACCTCGGTGGCGTGTTTGTTTTGGCGGGCATTGCCATATTCATCGGCATGCAATGGGATCAGTTCGGTTCCGCTGTACGCGTTCTGGTCACGCTCGGCGTAGGTTTTGCCCTGTTCCTATTTGCCCTGGCGACCATGACGGACGCCCGGTTTTCCAAAGTCACCACCCCGCTGTTGCTGATAGCGGCCCTGCTACAACCCACCGGCATCATGGTGATGCTCGATGAATACTCGCGTGGCGGTGATCCGGAACACGGTTTGCTCTTTATGTGCGTGGTCATGCTGGTGCAGCAGTTTTTCACTTTCCTTGCCAAACAGCGCACGGTATTGCTGTTTACTTCGCTGTTCTTCGGCGCGGCCGGCTTCGGGACGCTGGGTGATATCCTGAATATCGATTTCGAGATCATCTCACTGGCGCTGGGTATTGGCCTGACGCTGGTCTCCTTTGCCATAGATAAGACGGTCCACAGGGTCATTACCCCATTCTGGTATTTAGCCGGCTCCGTATTCTTCTTATACGGCGCCTTCGACGTACTGGAAGGCTCGCCCATTGAAATTGTTTATTTTGGCGTCGCTGCGGGCTTCATGTATCTCGGCACTGTTGTTCAAAGCCGGACTCTTTTATTCGCCAGCGTCATTGCCCTGATGGGTTTTACCGGCTATTTCTTCCGGGACAGCCTGGCCAACGCGTTCGGGTTGATCATCATGGGGTTCCTGCTCATCGGCCTTAGTGCTTTTGCCATGAGCCTGAATCGAAAGTACATCCAGGCTAAAAAGTAAGCGGAGCCGAAAAATTTGATGCTTATATCTGGAGAATGTTTCTGCGGGGCAATTACATACGAGGTCACAGGAGCCCTGCGGGACGCCAGGTCGTGTCACTGCTCTCGTTGCCGCAAGGTCTTTAGCTCCCAGGCCTCCGCTTACGCGCTCGTTAACGCGCAGGATTTCAAATGGCAAACTGGCGAGGACCTTTTAACATCGTATATTAGAGAGCAGGGGTTTGGTCTGCAGTTCTGCAGTAAGTGTGGTTCAACGCTCTGTGGCATCTTCGACGGTGCGATACACGGTGTGACTTTGGGATGCATCAACGGCAATCCACCGGTCGTGATCGAACGCCATATTTTCGTTGGCTCAAAAGCATCCTGGGAGGTCATACCCGAAGGGGTTGTGACTTTTGATGAAGGGTCGCCAGAATGACACTAATCGAGGGAGTAACAATAGTTTGAAAAATTCTGCGGCCCGCATTATTTGGGTGACTCTGCTGCTCTCGATCGCTTACGCGGTCCTTCGATATCACATCGTCGGGCCGGTGCCTTGGAAAGACTTTCCATTTTTCATCCTCAATAAAGGGCTTTGCCTTGCAGCCTTCATATTGCTGACCATGAACTTCGCCCTTGGCCCGTTAAATAATCTTGGAGTCTCCGTGCCACAAGGCTGGCTTAATGCGCGCAAGGCCATGGGAATGACAGGTTTTCTATTGGTGATGTTGCACGCGCTGATGAGCTTCCTGCTTTTCAGCCCGGCAAGTTACGGCAAATTTTTTGCCGGCGACGGCAGCCTGACATTGTTGGCGGGTTTGAGCATGCTCAGCGGGGTTACGGCATTTGTTGTGCTGTGGGGCTACAACATGACGTTTCAGACCTTCCTGCGTGAGGACAAGGCCTTTATCCAGTTCATCACTTCGCGCAAGTTCATGTTGTTCGCATTGCTGTTGGGCGCGGCGCACTTGTTGTTTATGGGTTATGAGGGCTGGTTGAAGCCTGCCGGCTGGCATGGCGGCTTACCCCCCATCAGCCTGGTGGCGTTTATGTTCTTTGCAGTCGGCTACGTGATCAACCTGTTTGGCAGGGAGTGAAGCTTAGGCTGGCCACATCGTGTCCAGTAAAGCGATACAACCCACCTGACCCCCATTTCCCTTTAAAGGCATAAGGGATATAAGATTCCAGCTCATGTTCGCGCAAAAACCCAGAATCATCCTGTTGCTGTTTTACCTGTCCGGTGCCCTCGCCCTGGTTTACGAAGTGGTCTGGGCCCGGATGATGACGCACGTTTTTGGTTCAACGGCGCTGGCGGTGGGTACTGTTCTGGCGGCATACATGGCCGGTATGGCCGTGGGTGCCTGGCGGATTGGTAAATGGGCTGACCACTATCCAAACGGCCTGCGCCTCTATGCGTATTTGGAAATTGGCGTTGCCATCACAGCACTGGGGTCTCACTTCCTGCTTCACCAGCTGGGTCCGGCACAACATTTAATTTACCAATGGACCGGATCATCCGAGGTATTACTCGCGAGTGCCCGCTTCTTGTTGGCGTTCATCCTGGTTATGGCGCCCACGATACTGATGGGCGCTACGCTGCCCGTGCTGGCCCGCTTCCTGTCGCGCCGCCAGGCACTGATTGGCGTTAACATCAGTACGCTTTATGCGATCAATACCTTCGGCGCGGTGAGCGGTGTCTTGCTGACCGGTTTTTACCTGATCGGCCGCTACGGAATCCATGTGCCGGTTTATCTCGCAGTGATTGGTAACCTCGTCATCGGCCTGCTTGCACTGGTGATTTCATCACGCTATTTAGTGGCGCCGGAAACACCCCGGGAGGAAGAGGGAACGGCTGCTCAACTCAACACGGGTACTTATCGAATCGTCTTGTTTGGACTGGGGTTATCGGGTTTTACGTCTTTCGCCTACGAGATCTACTGGACCCGCTCACTGGTTTTTATCCTGGGTAATTCAACTTATGCACTGACCACCATGCTGGCCGCATTTCTGACCGGAATTGCGTTGGGTGGCTATGCGGTGAGATTTTTGCTCAGGCGTGAATGGGACCGCCCCATGATTTTCGGTTGGATACAAATTTTCCTGGGTATCTTCTCTGCACTGGCGCTTCCATTGCTTTTCAGTACCGCCGACCCACAGTCTCTGAATCAATTTCTCCTGCGCACTTCCGACCAGGCTGTTCCGTTGATTTTGAGCAATTTCGGCATAGCTTCGCTGGTCATGCTCATTCCCGCGGTGCTGATCGGCGCCACCTTTCCACTGGTTAGCCAGATCGCCGCTAAGGACCCGCAAACAACGGGTTCCATGGTAGGAAAAGTCTACGCCATTAATACACTGGGTAATGTGGCGGGAGCGCTGCTACCGGGATTGTTCCTGATTAATTGGCTGGGCATACAAAAAGGGATCCTGGCGATGGCGGTGCTCAATATCAGCCTGGGCCTTGTACTGCTCACTCTGCGGTTGTTCCGGCCGTCATGCCGGCCAATCTGGCGAATGGTATTGCCCGTGGTGCTCGTGCTTGCCGTGTTGGTACTGGGACGGGCGCCGCTTCAGTTTCAGTTTCCTTCCGATCAAGAGCAGCCCTTCTTTCAGACCCTGTATTACCGCGAAGGCCCTCTGGCGACCACCAAGGTATATTCAAACCCCCGGAATGGTGAAAAACACATCAGCGTAGACGGGATCGTGATCGGTGGAACGGGCCAGTCGGAGTTCAAGCAATTGTTGCTGGCCCATCTACCCAAACTTCTGCTGGACGACGTATCCACTGAACTTTCCGTTGGCATTGGTTCAGGAATGCTGCTGGGTGAGAGCCTGCTGCATGACAGGCTCGCCTCTATCACCGGAGTTGAGATAGAGCCCAGCGTGGTTGAGGGTGCAGCCTGGTTTGCGGGGGAGAATCACCAGGCTCTGGACAATCCCCGTTTACAGATTGTCGTGGATGATATCGGCAGCTTTCTTCGTATGAGACCTGATAAGTTCCAGGTGATTTCGGCTGATGAAAAGACAGCTGATGAATACGCATCCAACGGTTTTTCGTACTCAGTGGATTATTATGGGTTGTTGCGCGACCACCTGGCTGATGGCGGGTTGGCGGCGCAATGGGTGCCCACTACTCTACCCACCAGACAGTACCGGATGGTGCTGAAAACCTTTGCGGAAAGCTTCCCGCACGTCCAGTTATGGTATTTTCTGCCGGCGCATAAACGAGGACCTTTCAACACGATTCTCATTGGATCCGTCAAGCCGATACCACTCCAGCTCGAAGCCATGCGTGAACGTTTTTCTATTGACGCAGAAGCCCTGGGCAGCCTTGAACCCTATGGGCTGACATCGGTCGAGGCGATCCTTCCGCACTACGTGGCTGACCGAAAAGCCCTGCTGGAACGTCTCGAAAACACCCCCGTCAACAGCCTGGAGTACCCGCGCTACGAATTTTTCTATCCGTGGGAGTACGCTTACCAGAGGCAGACGCAGTTTATCGACAACCATGAGTTCATTATTGAATTGAAGCGTGCTAGCTACGTTGAATTCCTGGCCAGCCTTGAGGCAGATGCAAGGGATACGGCCAGGATGAGGCAAACCGTTGCTGCCGAACTCCGTTACCTGATGGGGTTCACAAAATTTCTGGAAGGCATGACACTGTCGGAACAGTACCGGGTTTTTGACGACGCACTTGCGGTTGCTCCGTGGAATGACAGTCTCAGGGCAAGAATCTACCTGCAGTATAGTTACAACGCGTCAACCGCCAGATCCCCGGCGGAACGTTCCCGGCTGATGCAACGGGCTGAAGATTTATACAAAGACCGTTGAAGAGCTAATCGCTTTCACCAGGGCTTCGGCAACCACTTCGGAGGAACCCGGGTTTTGTCCCGTGATGACCAAACCATCGACAAGCACCAGCGGATGCCAGTCGTCTACCTTCTGGTATTTGCCGCCCTTTGCAATCAGTTCATCCTCGAGCAGGTAAGGCACCACATCCGTCAAGCCAACCGCCGCTTCCTCGGTATTGCTGAAGCCGGTAACCTG
>CAYUBS010000143.1:0-6833 GCA_964443145.1 uncultured Wenzhouxiangellaceae bacterium
ATCAAGGTCGTCTGTGGCACGATGATTGGATACTATCTACCAGATGAAACGCCTTCCTCTTCTACTGCTGGCACTGATGGCCGCGTTGTTTTTCCTGACGCTGGGCCGGCCGGAGGCGTGGGCCGGCTGGGTGCACGCTTTTGCCGAGGCCGGCATGGTGGGGGCCTTTGCTGACTGGTTCGCGGTGGTGGCGCTGTTTCGCCACCCGATGGGTATCCCGATTCCACATACGGCCATCATTCCGCGGCGCAAGAATGAAATCGGCGAGAACCTGGCCGCATTCGTGGCGGAGCATTTCCTGCACCCGGACGTGGTCCGGGCCAAATTGCAGACCGCTAACCTGGCCAGTAAAACCGCCAAGTGGCTGGATTCGCCAGCCGGGCATGATCGCGTGCTCGACCTCGGGCTGCGCATGGTCCGCTGGCTGCTGGGGGCTTTTCACGAGGAGCGGGTTCGCAGCTTCATCGGCCGGGTTGGCAGCCGACAACTGGCCAAAGTGGAGCTGGCCCCGTTACTGGGACGCACGCTGGACTGGATGATTGAGGACGGACGGCACCAGGAAATGTTGACCCAGTCGCTACGCTTTTCCCTGGTGATGCTGCACGACAACCGTGAAATGATTCGGGGCAACGTCCAGCGCGAGAGCCCCTGGTGGGTGCCTGGTTTTGTGGATGACAAGATCGTCGTGCAGATGCTGGACCGGATCGAGATGCTGTTGCTGGAAATGTCGCTGGATCCGGATCATGCCATGCGCGGTGATTTCAACGCATGGCTGGGGCGCTGGGCGAACGACCTTCAGAACTCGGCCGAGTACCGTGACTGGGGCCAGCAACTGAAAGAAGGGTTACTCGAAAACCAGGGATTACAGGATTACCTGTTCAGCCTGTGGAGTGATCTGGTCGCCGGCATAGAGTCAGATCTGGAGAACCCCGATTCACAGCTGCGTGAGCAGATGGCCGGGTGGCTGACAGGGCTGGCTGAAGAACTGGAACGGGACGAAGATATGCAGGGCTGGGTCAACGCCTGGCTGGAGGAACTGGTGGTGTCGGTGGTCGATGAAAATCGTCACTCTATCGCCAGCCTGATTAGCGACACGGTGCGTAGCTGGGATGCGGCAGACACCAGCAAGCGGATCGAGGATGCGATTGGCCGGGACCTTCAGTTCATCCGTATCAACGGCACCCTGGTGGGTGGGCTGGTCGGCCTGGTCATCCACGCGATCAAGCTTTGGTAGGTTGCCTAAAGGTGTTCGAATCGGTTTTCCCGACGGTTTTTCCGCACTTCCTCTGGTATCCAGATTTTGCCATTCATGGCGATATAGACACCCGCCGGAAGGCATTGCACAGAGCCCACTGCACAGCCGATGTTGAAAATCGCGTCGGAATCACGGAAACGTGCCGGGTTCAGGGCACCGGTCATGACAATGGTTTTGCCTTCGATGTCGCTGAGGATTTTTGCCGTTTCGATCATCGTGTCGGAGCCGTGGGTGATCAGGATATGGCTGGCGTCCGAGGCTTCGACAGCGGCATGAATCAGGTTTCTCTCTTTTTCGCCGATATGCAGGCTGTCTTTACGCATCAGCGCGCTGACTTCAAACTCGAAAGCCACGTGCATTGCATGCAGAATCTGGCTGATTTGCGGTTCGCCGATCTGGTAGTCACTCTTATCGTCAAAATAGGTTTTGTCGATGGTGCCGCCAGTCGTGATGATGAGCAGTTTTGAAATCATTCGCGTAGTATATCCTGCCAAGAGTTTATAAAAGCTGCGGCAATATATACGTGAAACGCTTCAATTACAAAAGCCAATTGTTTCGGGCAACCGGATTCGCAGCAGTGTATCCGCTAATCGCTTGCGTTTGCCTGCTGGCTTCCAGTGCTTGGGCACAGGAGACTCCGGCTGCGGAGTCACAGGCCGAACCAGAACAAGCGATACCCGCTAGCGTAACCGCCGACGAGGCGGACCTGGATACCGGGGAACCCATCCAGGTAGAGCTCCTGCTTGATGCAGGGGATCTGGATTTCTACGGGCTGGCCCGGCCTGTGCATCTTGCCGTTGGCCTGTCGGACCCGGCTACACGCACCCGGACACTCATCACGATGACCGCAGTGGCCCGCTTACTTGAGTACGGCGGTGCCGCCGGACTTTCCGATATCGAGTCAATCAAGGCCCGTTTCCGTGACGAACGGGCCTGGCTTGAGCGCCTGGCTGCCCGCTATCCGGACCTGCCGGTACGGGGTTCGCAGCTGGATCCTGCTGCCTGGTTCGTCTTACGCGAGCTGGATCAGCACCAATTATCTCCGGAGCACTCAGTATCACCGCTGGGGCCTGGAGACGGCGATTTACTAAGGCAGTTGTTTGATCGTAGTGATGTTCCGCTGGCGGCGGCAATTCTTCCGGAAGTTCTGCAACGAATGGAATTTCGATCCATGGAGTTGTGGAGCAGCCTGTTGCAGCTGGTTTCGGTAAACGATGTTTTGCTGGCGGTCGTATCCAGCCTGCATGAAGAACTGTTTGCACCCTGGATTACGGCCAGGCCTCCCGTTGTGGTGGAGCTCCGCGTTGTGTCCGGGCTCGCGAACGAAGAGGTGGAAGGTGAGACCGCGCCGCCTCCCGTTCATGAACAGGCGCTATCCGAATTCGAAGCCCTGGCCTCGTCCACGATGGTATCAGGCCCGACCGACGCGCAGGCGCTGCGGCGATTGAGATTCAGCCTGTTGAGTTCCCTGGGCGAACTGGAAGGTACCGACTTGCACGATGCCCGCTATCTATTGGCGCTCGCTGGCGCGGTAGACGGACTGAACGAAGGGGATTACCTGGCATTTACTGAGACATTGTTGTGGGTGGTTACAGACCTGCTGTTGAAAGCTGAACCTGACCCCGTGCCCCTTGTAGCGCCGGAAAGCGATTTGACTCTGGAGCCCGGTCTGGAAGTTGTGGCTGGAGCAGAGCCGGTACCGGGTTCTAAAATGGAATTACAGCCTGTTTCGGCTCAGCTACCTGTATTGATTCCTGGCCCCGACAACCTGGAAGCCGAACCTGAATCTGATCCACGGTCGCAGATTCCACGGGTGTTGTCAGATTTGCTGCCGCGCCTGTCAAATTCATATGCCGGCGGGTTTTCAGCCGTTGACCCTCGTATCAATGCCGCGCTGGCCACGGTTTTCGATGCGGTGCAGTATCTGCAGGGTGAAATGCTGGAGGCGGGCCGGCTGAGTTCATTGCGGCGGGACATTGCAGATACGATTGCCCAGTTGGTGCTATTGCTCCCGGACATGAACTACTATTTTGACCAGCCGGTACGGCGGCGGATTGCTGATGAAATCAACGTGTGCACCAGCATTGCGGCCAATACCGGACGGGTGGGTACCGAAACCCTCAGTCGTGAGCAATTTGACGGTTGTCTCGATAGCCTGGTTGAAATGGCGGATGTATTGGCGCGCGGGGAGGAGTTGTCAGGCGACTCAGATGGACCGTTTGGTGAGGATCAACTGGCCCGTGAGTTGATGATGCCGCCGTGGCAGAGAATAAATTTTACGCTGGGTTACCTGCACGAGCGCTTTCCCACCGGGTGTGAGCTGCCTTCGCAACCTCTGCCCAATCCGCTTGAGTGGTCGGGCCTGGCCACAATGATCACCTGGTTTGCCAGGCAGTCGCCGGTCTATTTCCAGACGCCAGAGAATGAAGCGTTGGTTATGCGCATGAGGCGTCAGGGCCTGGAACTGATCCGTGAAATGTCACAGCAGGTTGATTGCATCAGCGGCACCGGCACCGGTATCAACGATCCGGTCGCGCGGGGCCTGGTGGATTATCACCTGGCATTGGATGAATTGGTGGCCGGCATTCGCGAAGCCGAATTGCAGTTTCGGGAAGAGAGACTGAAAGTGGGGGCGGATGTCGTTCTGCACGGTGATGCAACGCAAAAAACGGCCTATCGGACCGAGGAATTGATCGTCAACCCTTGTGACCCCGAGCAGGTATGCGAGATGTCGGGCCAGCTTGAGGCTACCAATGCATTGATCAGCAAGTTCCCGGTGGCTTACCTGATTGCAGATCAAACCGGTCTTGGCCAGATTGAAATCTGTTACCAGAATATGCAGTGGGTTAACCGAAAGGCAGTGCCGGTGAGGGCCGACGACCCGCATGTTGCGAATTATTTTGGGCAATTGAGTTTCGACGTGGTTGGCCGCTACATGGAAAATGGCGAGGTCACCGAGGTTTTCGGCTCGAACTTCACCACTCCGGATGAATACCACTACCTGTTTGCAGCGGCTACCCCCGAGGTACAGGAAGACAGCTGCCCAACCGAGTGGGTCGGCAGCATGATCGTGACTTCACTGAACAGTCCCTTACCGGTCCGGGTTGTCCCCGATCGCCTGACTTACCTGGCCAGTGCAAGGGAACGACCGTCGGCAATCATCAATGCAAACTGGGGGCGCGGTGCGCAGTGGCGTGACTGGTTTATCACCGGCGGCGGTGTGACCCCTTATGAATATGAGCCCGACTCCGGAATCGAAGGCCGGGTGAATCAACACCTGCAAACCCTTTACCAGGCGGAGCAATCTAAACTGTATGCATCTTTGCTGAGACGGCAATCCCGTGGCGCTTTTGGCGCGGAATCACTGCGCGACCTGCAAGAGGAATTGACCGTGCGCAAAGCATTGGTGCGGTCTTACATCAGTCTCTTCTATCCTGGATTGATGCTCGACTCGGACAAGATCCGCGGGTCGCTGGAGGGATATGATGCGCTGCTGGACACGGCCATGTTACGTCGTTTCCGAGAGGCCAATGTGGCTGTATCATCGATTAATAAAGAAGGGCTTGCCCGTCTGGATCAGTTCCAGGCCGACTGGGCGCGTCAGTCTAACGCCGTGCGCAGGTCAGGTTCTATCGCGACCAGTGTCGCCCATGGCCTGATTCGCCTAAACGCGCTCTATCTTGATTTTTTTGTGCTTCCGGCTGAAGACCAGGACGTTGGCGACAAAAACGACGACCAGCCCGGTTTGTATTAAAGCGGGTATTCTCTGCGGCGGATTGCTCCAGGCTTCCATGATTCCGATAAGCAGGTACAGCATGACCAGGTAGCCGGCCCACGTCATGGATCGTAGTGAGCCTTCGAGCAGGCCTTTCAGAGGCAGCAGCAATGGCAGCAATGCAACGATAGCAAGCCACCATTTGCCGGCTCCCATGGGCTGCGGCAGCAGTGCGTGCCAGACCGGTTGCAGGATGACCAGTGCCAGGTAAGCCCCGGTCAGCAGGATACGGCTGTTCAAAGGATTTCGAGTACTGATTCCGGCGGTCGGCCGATCGCTGCCTGGCCGTTGGCTAAAACAATGGGGCGTTCGATCAGTCGTGGACTGGCGACCATGGCGGCAATCAGTTCATCGTCTGAAAGCGCTTCGTCGGCGAGGCCCTGTTCGCGGTACTCCGCTTCGCTTTTGCGCATCAATTCGCGGGCCGTAAGCCCGAGTTTCTGCAGGATTGAGCCCAGTCCTTTTGCGTCCGGCGGCGTCTCCAGGTAGAGAGTTATTTCGGGCTCAATGCCTTGCTCTTGCAGCAGGGCCAGCGTGGCACGGGATTTTGAACAGCGCGGATTATGTAAGATTTCGATGGTCATGCGGGTTCTCTTGGTTAGAATGGTAAGAATTACACCTGAGTGTATTGTAACAACCCGGACGTCTAGCATGAATGATCAGGCACAATCCCAATTGGACATACCACGGCAAATTCGGCGGACCAGGAGAATGGCCCGCCACGTATGGGCACATTTCCAGGAAGACCGTTGTTTCGAGGAGGCCGCGTCACTCAGCTACACCAGCCTGCTGGCCATGATACCGCTGCTGGCCGTCACGTTTGGAATCATCGCCGCTTTTCCGGTGTTCAACGAATGGTCGGAGAGATTGCAGGATTTCATTTTCAAGAACTTCCTGCCGGCCACCGGAGAACAGATCGTACCCTACATCAACACCTTCCTGGAAAGTGTCAGCAGTTTGACCCTGCCGGCAACGATCGTGTTGATCGCGACGGCACTGATGTTGATGGTGCGGATCGAGGTCGCGTTCAATCGTATCTGGCGGGTTGACCACAATAGAACCCTGGTCAACCGCATCGTAATGTACTGGGCCGTCCTGACGCTGGGCCCGATATTGATTGCCGCCGCAGTTGCATTGAGTGCCCAGAAAGTGCTGGTCGTACTGGGCATGGAAGGCGGTGTTCCGCCGGCTGTTTACCAGATCGGTATCTTCCTGCTGACCTGGCTGGTGTTTGCCCTGGTTTTTGTCCTGGTCCCGCACCGCAGTGTACGCATCAAGCATGCCTTGATCGGCGCCTTCCTGAGCACGGTCCTGTTCACCATCGCCAAGGTTGGCTTTGTCGCCTACGTCAGCAATGCCAATTACAAGGTGATCTACGGCGCCCTGGCAACCATCCCGATTTTTCTGTTCTGGCTGTACCTGATGTGGACTGTGATTTTGTTTGGCGCATCGCTGGCGGCATCGCTGACCACGTTTTCGGATTACCGGAAGTACGACACCGATTGGTCTAAACGCTGGGAGTTTCAATTGGCCTACCGCCTGCTCGGTCACTTGTGGAACGCTCAAAGGACAGGCGGCGTTCTTTCTCACACCCAGATGCTCGATCTTGAGCAGCAGGCCAGCGAGTTGCAGATTATTAATCTGTTGTCCTCACTTCGGGATTGCCATATCGTCAACAACGATGAAGAGGGCAACTGGATGCTGGCACGCGACCTTGAAGAATTATCGCTGGGCAGCCTTTATAACCAGGGCAATTATTTCCTGCCATTGGGCGAGATCGAAGAGTTTCCGCAGGAAACGGAG
>CAYUBS010000144.1:0-6636 GCA_964443145.1 uncultured Wenzhouxiangellaceae bacterium
TCGGGACCTACTGATTACAAATCAGTTGCTCTACCAACTGAGCTATACCGGCACGTGTACTGCGTGGGAGGCGTATTCTAAACCAAGTTGGGCTCTGTGCGAATACCTTTCGATACCCCCAGTTGTACCCCCGGCGATTTAATCCACCAACATTCCACGGAAAACCAGCCATGGGTCGTGGATGTAGTCGAACTCGAGCGCAGGCAGGATGGCGTTCGCGGCGCCACCGGTGATAATGATTTTGGGCTGTTCACCGCCGGGTCCGGAAACGCTCCGCAGAAACATATTCAGTGCACCGACCTGCGCGGCAAAAACGCCGTTTTGGATGCAGGTCGAAGTCGAGTCACCAGGTTCCGTTGAAGCCCCTTCCAGATCGGGCGGCACCTTGAGTCGGGTATCGCGGGTAAGCGACCGGGCCATCGTAGGCGGGCCCGGGTAGATCATTCCACCCAGGTGCTGACCCGCAGCGTCCACGGCATCCAGCGTGCTGGCGGTGCCCAGGTCCCAGACAACCACCGGCGTGCCGTGAAAGGCAACCGCCCCTACTATGGCCAACCATCGATCCACGCCCAGTTTCCCGGGCTCGTCGTAGGCATTACGCACCCTACCCCTGGTCTTCGTGGAAGCCAGCAACTGCGCTTCTACACCCCAACGTAACAGGCAGAACTGGACTAGCGCATTGGCTTCATTCTCTGAGGCCACGCTGGAAAACAGTATGGCCTGCGGTTGCGCAGGGGCCTGTGGTCCGAACGCCTGGCAGAATGCTTCGAAGTTGCCTTGCCCCGCGCTCGCTTCATCAATTACACCGCCCACGGCCAGCACCCACTTGAGGCGGGTATTGCCCTGGTCAATCAACACGATCTGTTCAGCCACGATGGATACTCACTTCGCCGGAATGGTAGGTCTGGATGACCGATGGTGCCGTTTCCAGCAGCAAACTGCCATTGCTATCCACGCCGCGTGCGATGCCGGGCAGATCCTTGCCGTCCTGTTCCAGCACGATTTTGTTGCCCTGCAGCAAATCAAGTTCTTGCCACGTATTGCGGAATGGCTCGAACCCTTCCCGCTCAAACTGCTGCAGCGCGCCCGGCAGTTCCTCCAAAAGCAATGCTGCCAGGTGATTGCGGTCCAGCGAGGCACCGTCGTTTTCAAGGTGAGAGGTCAGGTCGGTCCAGGGGCGGTCAATAGCCGTCTTGAGTTCGCCGGGACTGCGTTCCGGCATCCGTACGTTAAGCCCCACGCCGATAACTGCCAGTGCCGGACCGCGGCCTGCTGATTGCAACTCGACCAGAATGCCCGCCAGCTTTTTACCGTCGACCAGAATGTCGTTGGGCCACTTGATGCCATGGCCCTGCAGCCCGCTTCGGTCCAGCGCCCGGCAAACGGCTATGGCGACGACCAGCGGCAGGGTGGACAGCGGCCAGCGGCTCTCCTGGAACAACCAGCCAAGGCTCAGGTAAATGTTTCCGCCAGCCGGAGAATGCCAGTTGCGCTGTCGGCGGCCACGACCGACGGTTTGCTGTTCCGCCAGCACGGCATGAGCATGTTGCCGGTCGCCGGGCAGGCGCACCACGGCTGTGTTGGTTGAGTCGACTTCGGGCAGCACGGTGAGCTGACTGAGCTTTGTCCAGCTGTCCGGTGCCATTTGTTGCCGGATGAGGCTGGCCTCAAGGTGTTCCATCACTTGAACCAGTTAATGATGCGGATACGCTGGAACTTGTATTCCGAGCCATTCAGTATGTTCACGATGTTGGATCGGTGCGTGAACACGATAAAGGCCGCCAGCAGAATACCGAACCAGAGCTGGGCTGCCGAAGCATCCAGCCAGAGAAATACGGGCACCAGGGCCACCGCCGCCAGCATGGTGGCAAGGCCAACCCACCCGGTTAACACCAACACCAGCAGCCAGAGCAGGATCATCGGCAGCAGAACAGCCGGCTCGATCACCGCCAGCGCACCCACTGCAGTAGCTGCGCCCTTGCCGCCCCTGAAGCCGTACCAGACGGGATAGCAGTGCCCGACCACGGCGGCGAATCCGCAAGCCAGCATCTGCAACTCGATTGACAGCGGCTGGCCCAGTGCAGCCAACTCCACATGCGGCAACAAGCCGGCCGCCAATGCACCCTTACCGATATCGATAATCACCACAACGAGCGCAAACCAAAAGCCCTGGGTTCGGAAGGCGTTGGTGCCGCCGGCATTACCGCTGCCGCTGTTGCGAATGTCGACATGGCGGAAAGCGCCCATCACCATGCTGCCGGAAACTGATCCCAGCAAGTAAGCAAAAAGAACTTTTACGATTAAATCGATCATCTCTACCAGACTAACGAATTGCCACTTATATGGTCAATTCCCCCAGTCGTTGGCAAAACTCGCCTAAACGGTCAAAAACCCTGATCGTAAAACGGTGACTTATGCCCCATGCCGACGTGGCATGGAACGTGCATTATTAAATACAGGAGTAACCTTGGAGGCACCCATGTCAACAGATAATGTCATTAACGAAATCCGTGATTCCCTGAACGGACGCCCAGGCCAGCCAATTGTTTTTGGTGTGTGCAAGGCTCTGGCCGAAAAATCCGGCAAGGAGCCGTGGGTATTCCGGCTGGCCGCGTTGATACTGACCCTGTTCTGGACCCTGCCGGCCGTCGCCGCCTATATCATCCTGGGCTTTGCGTTGAGCGAGACAGAAAACCGCACCCGCCGGTTCTTTTCCGGGCTGGCCGTGGTGATCAGGGAGTGGGTCCAGAAGTTTGCAGAGTCTCTGCGGGACATTTTCGGGCCGGAGCGGGCCTGAACCTGAAAACACCATCGCTGACCTGCTGCCCCGCGCGCATACCGCCAACGATGTAAAACCAGCCTGCGTGCGATAACAACGCACGGTGGTCCATTGTGGCCACCGGCAGGTTTCCGTGGCACTTCCACCCCCCATCCTCGAAGTCGTAACTGAAAACACGCGCTTCCGGCTCAGAAGGCAAGCCGTTGTATCCCGTTCCATCGAAGTTATAGGGGTTGGGCGAACCACCGGCAAAGAAGACACTGGCCTGGTCGTCTCCGGAAGCTGCCATGCGATAGCGCGCCATGCCAGGGTGTGCCACGACCGGTTGCCAATCAATGCGCCGGTGATCATCCGTCGAAATTTGTCCCTTCCAGCACTCGAAGGAAGGCACAAAGCGACGTGCCGCACCCGTGTGTGGATACTCGATCCGCACACCGTCACATACCAGCAGACGATTCCCTGAGATTCCACCCGCGTGCCCGAATACCGGGGCGCCGGGGTATGGGGTTGCCTGGCGCCAACTACCGTCACGCGTATCCAGCACCTGGACCAGGTTGACGTTACCCAGGTCGTGCCAGCCACTCAGCAGGTAGACGTAGCGGTCCCCGTACACCAGCAACACCGAGTCCTCGACCGGAATCGGCATGCGTGTGTATTCCTGCCACTCACCACTATCCTGTTGAAGCTTGTAGACCTTTGGTACGGAGCTTTCCGAACCATCCTCGGCAACGGTGTAGCCTCCGAAAACATAGACATTCCCGGCCACGGCGACGGCCGAGGCAGCCAATCTGCCCGCCGGGCCCGGCACGTCGTGAATCGATTCCCACTGTCCCGTCTGAGAAGCATATCTAAAGGCCTTGCTACTGGTGTCCCGCCAGGTTTTTCCGGATTCCAGCCCCAGTGCACTGACAATTTCGTAGCCATCGCCTTTCGGGCGCAGCGCCACAGCGTTGTTGCTGATGGGCACAGGCAGGTTGGCGAGTGTCTCAACCTGAGAGGGGCCGGCGGCCTGCAGCATTCCACTGCCGGAGCACGTGAGCAGCAAGGTCAGGAGGGTCGATTTGAGAGGGGCACCGGGCCGTTTATGCGTCACAATCCACTATCCAGGTAAGCCTGCAAGCAGTTTTGGTCAAACGGATAGAACAACTCCTGACCGGAAACCGGATGAGACAGCACAGGCACCTGCAGCCCATAGCGGTCAGTCAGTTCCGCATCGTCGTCAATATCGACGGCCTGCCACTCAACCCCAGCGGTCTCCAGCATAGCTACAACCTGCTCACACAGGTGGCAATGGGCCCGCGTATACAGAATCAAAGGATCGCCGACTGTCATTTTCACATTCCCGCAGGTTAAACTCGCGCATTCGAGACTTGGATGGTAATCAAACAAAGCCATGGCTGTCAGCATATTTGATGTGTTCAAAGTCGGGATCGGCCCGTCGAGTTCGCACACAGTGGGACCGATGAAAGCCGCCTGCGCTTTTGTAAACCGTCTTGAGCGCCATCAGCAGTTGAATGTAACTCAGCGGATACAGATCAGCCTGTATGGGTCGCTGGCACACACCGGTCGTGGCCACGGTACTGACACGGCAGTGATGCTGGGCCTGCAGGGCGAATTGCCCAATACCATCAACCCCGACCACATTGAACCGGCATTGGAGAAAATCCGGGCCGACCGGCAATTACTACTCGCTGGCGGACGGGCCATCCCTTTCGAAGAAAAAACAGACCTGGTGTTTCGCAAGCGCAAGTCGCTTCCTCATCACACGAACGGTATGCGCTTTGAAGCGTTCGACAGCGCCGGGGAACTATTGGAATTACGCGAATACTATTCCGTTGGGGGCGGCTTTGTAATCAACCAGGACAAGGCTGCTGAAGACCGAATTGTCCTGGACCACACCGAACTGCCCTATACGTTCCACAGCGCCGACGAACTGCTTGATCTGTGCGCAAGCCACAACATGCGTATCGCCGAGGTAATGCTGGCCAATGAGACCGTCTGGCGGCCGGAGGAACAGGTAAAAGTGGACCTGCTGAAGATCCGGGATGCCATGAAGGCCTGCATGAGGCGTGGTTTTCAGCAGGAGGGCGAATTACCGGGAGGACTGCGGGTAAGCCGCCGTGCGCCGATGTTGTACCGCGACCTCAACCGCCAGCCCGCTGGCGAAGACCCGCTTTCGACGCTGGACTGGGTCAACCTCTATGCGCTGGCTGTGAACGAAGAAAACGCCGCCGGCGGCCGTGTGGTCACCGCCCCCACCAACGGTGCGGCGGGCATCATACCGGCCGTGATCCAGTATTACTGCGACTTTATCGCACAGGCGAGTGACGACGGAATCATCGAATTCCTGCTGACCGCCGGAGCCATCGGCATTCTGTACATGAGGAATGCGTCCATATCCGGGGCTGAAGTGGGTTGCCAGGGTGAAGTAGGCGTGGCCTGCTCGATGGCCGCAGGCGGCCTGACTGCCACCATGGGTGGCACCCTCAGCCAGATAGAAAATGCCGCTGAAATTGCCATGGAACACAACCTGGGCCTGACCTGCGATCCGGTTGGCGGCCTGGTCCAGATTCCCTGCATCGAACGGAACGCGATGGCTGCAGTCAAAGCCATCAATGCACAGCGGATGGCCATGCGTGGTGACGGCAAGCACCGGGTTTCGCTGGACAAGGTCATCAAGACCATGCGCGATACCGGCAGGGACATGAAAAGCCGTTACAAGGAAACCTCGAGAGGCGGCCTGGCCGTCAACGTGATTGAATGTTGAAGATGGCCAACCGCACAAACAGGAATCTCACAGCCGCTTTATTGGCGATGCTGGTCGGCCTGCTATTACCCGCTTTGAGCACAGCCAAGAACATCTATAAATTCCAGGACGAGAACGGCATCTGGCACTTCACCGACAAGACGCCGGAAGATGGGGTGGAATTCGAGGCCGTTTACATGGAGCGCAAACCGGAGCCGCGCATCCGAATGCGCCAGGAGGGTACCAGTCAAAGCCCGGTGTACGTGCTATTTAACGACTACTGGGGCCCCGCAGAAATTGAATTGCACCTGAGCGAAGGGGAAAACGTGCTGACCGAGCCGCCACTTCCCGCCCGCTTTGTCGTTCCGGGGCAGAAAGAGCAGACACTGGTCGGGCTGGGTGCGCTGGATCAAAAACGAGGATACCGCTACCGCCTGAACATGGCCTCGGTTCCCGGGCAGCCGATTGTCGCACCCGTGCAGGGCATTATCATTCTCCCGCCGTTTGCGCCCGATGAGCAATATCCAATCAGCCAGGGTTTCCGTGGCGGACGTACCCACACCACGCCCGACAGTGAGTATGCAATCGACATTGCCATGCCGGTTGGAACCGCCATTCACGCAGCCCGTTCCGGCGTCATCATGGATGTCGAGGAAGACTTCAACAAAGGCGGCACTGACCTGGAAAAATTCGGTGACAAGGCCAATCATGTCCGCATCCTGCACAAGGACGGCACCATGGGGCTGTATGCACACCTTGACCTCGCCAGTGTGTCAGTGCGCCCCGGCGCCCGGGTCCGTGCCGGACAACGTATCGCGCGCTCTGGCAACACCGGGTTCAGTTCCGGGCCGCACCTGCACTTCGTCATCCAGCAAAACGTTGGCATGAAACTGATCTCGGTCCCGTTCCAGTTTCAGACCGGTGACGAAAACACCATCGCACCTGAAGAAAAGCTGTGGCTGAAGGGCACTGCGGGCAAGCCTTGAGGTCACCACATAAGTCTACCTATATGTAGACCTAAAACCATCATAAGTATACCTTTAAGTAGACCATATGATATATTAAGTCAACTTAAAGGTAGACATATGAGTATACAAAACCTTGTTTTAAA
>CAYUBS010000145.1:0-6483 GCA_964443145.1 uncultured Wenzhouxiangellaceae bacterium
GCGTCAACGTGAATTGAGGGGTAAAATGGCGGATTATTCAGCCAGATAAGCCGTTCCCGGGCAGAGTGACAATTTGAGTACTGATAAAACAGAAGTTTGGGTTACCGGAATTGGACTGGTCAGTTCGCTGGGAGAGGGTCTGGAATCCCACTGGCAACAACTGGCTTCAGGGAAGACTCCGTCACCTTCTGTAGACACCGAAGACCAGGCGCCCTACCCGGTGCATCCCATTGTCGATTTTGACGTTGCAGCGCAAATCCCCAAGCGCAGCGACCAGCGCCAGATGGGGCCTTGGCAGCACCTTGGGACTTATGCAGCAGGCCTGGCACTGGATGACGCCGGAATTGCCCATGACCCGGATTTGCTGGCCCAGACCAACCTGATCGTAGCTGCCGGCGGTGGTGAGCGGGATCTGGAGGTCGATTCGACTATCATGGATGCCCTTGGCGAGTCGGATGACCCGGGTGCCTTACTCAACGCATCGCTGATGAGTGAACTACGCCCGACGCTGTTCCTGGCCCAACTCTCAAACATGATGGCCGGCAATATTTCCATCGTTCACGGCGTAACCGATTCTTCCCGCACTTTCATGGGCGAGGAAATGGCCGGTGTATCGGCCGTACAAACTGCAGTTGCTCAAATCCAGCACGACCAGGGAGATTTGTTCCTGGTCGGTGGGGCCTACATTGCCGAACGCAGAGACATGATGATGCTGATGGAGTTTGGTCATACGCTGTGGACCGGAGACCATGGTCCCGTCTGGTCGCGTGAGGACAGTGACGGCGGCATGATCATGGGCAGTGCCGGTGCGTTTCTGGTTCTGGAATCCCGGGAACATGCCGAAGCACGCGGCGCCAAACCGTATGCTCGAATTAACTCAATCGTTTCTGATCGCTGTAACCGGCAACCCGGTGCCGCACGCAAAGTCGCAGACGGCTTGCTGGATGAAGTTGCAGACCAGATTCCCGAAGGGCCGCTCGCCGTGATCTCAGGATGTTGCGGTGTACAACCACAACTCAGCGAAGAGCACGGATTTCTGAACGACTTATCGAAACGGGGAATAGACCCGGCTATTCGGGGTACGACTACTGTCCTGGGCAACACGCTTGAAGCGCAGTTTCCCGTCAATGTCATCCTGGCTTCGCTGGCCATCGCCAAAGGTGCATTCTTTGATCCGTTCGATGATTCAGGTGTGGAGCAGGTGTTCACCGGTGATCCCGAGCGTGTCCTGATCAGCAGTTGGGGACACTGGCGAGGTGAATGCCTGGCCCTGGTGGACAGACCCGATACAACATTGCGAGGGCAGGAATAAACCATGAGCCAGTCTTCAAAAGATCATATGGGCCGGCCAACAGTCGTCGTCACCGGAATCGGGCTTGTTACCTCGCTGGGCGAAGGTAAGGAAGACAACTGGAAAGCCCTGATAGCGGGTCAATCCGGTGTCACAAGAATTTCCCGCTTTCCAACCGATGAATTACGTACACAAATTGCCGCCACCATCCCGTGGCAGGGTGAAGGACGCTATTTTGCACCGGCCCACTCTCTTTCGATGGCCAGAAAATCTGCCACCGAGGCGATCGCGCAATCAGGAATTGGTTCACGCGGCTCGTTTCCCGGCCCATTGTTCGCGGCGGTGTCACCCGCTGAGACCAACTGGGATCAGCGGATGGATGTCTATAACCGAAAAGATGGCGTAGGCAGCAAAGGCTATGAGCGCCTGATAAAAAACGTCACCGCAGGTAATTTTGCCGAATACTATTCGATGTACCAGTTCGGTAGCATTGCAGAGCACCTGGCTGATGATTTCGGCACCCGGGGATTACCGGTTTCGCTACAGACCGCTTGTGCATCAGGCGCAACCGCCGTGCAGTTGGGTGTCGAAGCAATACGCCGTGGAGACACCGATGCCGCCCTGTGCATTGGCACTGACGCCGAAGTCTGTGAGGAAATGGTGGTTCGGTTCACCCTGCTCTCTGCGCTTTCCACGCAGAATGATGACCCACAGAGTGCATCAAAGCCGTTTTCCCGGACCCGTGACGGATTCGTGCTGGCTGAAGGCTCAGCCACGCTGGTGCTGGAATCGTATGATTCGGCCCGCGCACGCGGCGCAAAAATACTGGGCGTTGTTCGCGGAACCGGTGAACGGGCCGACACTTTCCATCGCACCCGCTCGATGCCTGATGGCTCCGCCATTATTGACACGATCAACCGCTCGTTGGCCGATGCCGGAATGTCACCGGATGAAATCGACCACATCAATGCACACGGAACCAGCACCCCGGAAAACGACAATAAAGAATTCCTCGCCTTATCCTCGTCTCTCGGAAGTGCATTAGATGGAACACCGATCAGTTCCAACAAGTCGATGATCGGCCATACTTTGAGCGCTGCAGGTACCATCGAGGCTGCAATCTCGTTGCTGACCATCAGCGCCGGCGTGATACCGCCGACAATCAATTGTCACGAGCAGGACCCGGATATCCTGATGGACGTTGTGCCCAACATAAAAAGAGAGCAGACAGTGAACACGGTCATGTCTAATTCATTTGGTTTTGGCGGACAGAACGTTTGCCTGATTTTCTCCGGTGAACCGGCTTAGAGGCATCGCCTGATGATTGAAATCAAGCCCGTCACTAACAAGAAAGAGCTTAAGACTTTCCTGCGCGTCCCCTGGAGCATTTACAAGGACGATCCGAATTGGGTTCCACCCTTGATGTTCGAGCGCAAAGAAGCACTGTCCAGCAAAAATCCTTTTTTCGAACACGCTACCTGGCAGGCGTGGACCGCTTTCAAGGATGGAATTCCTGTGGGCCGTATTTCGGCTCAAATTGATCAGCTGCACCAGGATCGGTACAACAACAAAACCGGATTTTTCGGATTGATCGAGGCACCAGACGACCCTGATGTGTTTGCGGCCCTGTTTAAAACCGCAGAGAACTGGCTGCTAAAAAACGGCATGGAAAGGATCATCGGTCCTTTCAACCTGGGCATCAACCAGGAAATTGGCATCCTGGTCGATGGTTTTGATACCCCTCCGCGCGTCATGACCAGCCATTCTGCGCGTTACTACGGCGCCTCCATTGAAAACTGCGGCTATACACGGGCCCAGGATATGCTGGCCTACGAGCTCGACATCAACACCTACAAGAGCCCCGCGTCCAAGGACGAAGTCATCAACCGAAATAAGGATCGCGTGAAGGTGCGCGAACTGAACCGGAAAAACAAGGAAGCCGATTTCGAGATCATGCGGGATATCTTCAATGATGCCTGGCAGGATAACTGGAATTTCGTTCCCTTCACCCGCGAAGAATTCACCACCGTCGGCAAAGAACTGTTAATGGTCGTTCCACATGATTGCCTGCAGATCGCGGAAATCGACGGGGAACCGGCAGGTTTCATTACCATGTTGCCGGACATCAACCTGGCGATAGCAGACCTGAACGGGCGCCTGCTGCCCTTTGGCTGGGCTAAGGTGTTGTGGCGCCTGAAAGTGAAGTTCCCCAAGGCTTGTAGAATTCCGCTGATGGGCGTTCGCAAGAAATATCAGCAAACGATCTTCGGTCCAACCATGGCATATATGCTGGTTGATTCGGTCATGACACCTGGGTTGAGCCGGGGCGGAGAGGTCGTGGAAATGTCGTGGATTCTGGAAAGTAACAAGCCCACCCGAAATATCATCGAAAAGTTTGGCGGTAAAATAACCAAGCGTTATCGCATGTACGAAAAGAAGCTGGTTTGACCAGCTTTAACCCTTTTCTTCAGTCCACGATTTCGGCCTGACAACATTCTTGAATACGCCCAGCACTTCCATCGTCCGGATCACCCACCACGACATATCAAATTCCCACCAGCGATGGCCATGTGAAGCAGCCCTCGGGTCGGCGTGATGATTGTTATGCCAGCCTTCACCATGAGCAAGCAGGGCCACCAGCCAGTTGTTGGTGCTGAAATCACGTGTTTCGTAGTTACGATAGCCATACATGTGCGACAGGGAATTCACCGCCCAGGTGCCATTTAGCACGAAAACCGTTCGCACGACGACGCCCCAGACAGCCCAGCTTGCGGCATACCGAATGGCTTCATCGGCACCTCCGGCGAAGTAACCAAAAATAGCGCCTGCGGAAATGATGACCAGTGCGTGGGCCACGTAAACAATCAGGAATGCACCCATTCGCTCCAGTCGCATGTAAAACGGGTCACGTAACAGATCCTGCACATACTTTGCATAGCGTATCGTTCGATGAAGGTCCTTATGCCTGCAAACGACCCAGCCGGCATGTCCCCAAAAGAAATTGACCAGCGGCGAGTGTGGATCAGGCTGTTGGTCGCTGTGACGATGATGCGCGCGATGGATGGCCACCCAACGCGCCGGGCTGTCCTGCAAATTGAACATGCCCATCGTGGCAAGGGTATGCTCAAGCCACTTGGGACAGGTAAACCCGCGGTGTGTAAGCAATCGATGATAGCCAATCGTTATCCCGAACATTCCGAAAATCAGGTGACCCAGAATGGCTACGATCAAGCCTGACCAGGTGAACAGCCACGGGATGAAGGCCAGCAAACACATCAAATGCACGGCCGCCAGTACGGTTGCGTGGGGCCAGAGAATTTGCAACGGCTCAGTTTCTTCAGGGCGTTGCAGGTGCGGGGCAGCAGAGGTTGATTCAGACATCGGTGCAACCTTAACGCTTTGCACGGATTAGTCCAGAAAAAAAGACCGTTTTATTGATAAAAAGAAGAACTATTGGCCTGCAACCGTAAGAATCAACGATAATGGGAAACTACCTACTGAATTCCAGAGTGAAGTGAAGTTCTATGAAAACAGCCCGCGCAGAAAGAATACCTGGACATATGGCGCCCCAAAAGGGCCATATCAGGCTATTCGATAACCCGATTCTCGAGCGCCTGAGCAAAATCACGCCCGTGACGGTCTTTGCGGTTTACGCGCCTGTGATTCTTTTCGCCGTATGGAAGAGTTTCAGTATCGGTGTCCCGCTTGGCACGTTCTTCGCGTTGTTCTTTTCGGGCCTTATGGTCTGGACGTTCTTCGAATACTGCTTTCACCGCTATGTTTTTCACTTCACGCCAAGCGGAGACTTCCAAACGCGGGTCAGTTTTCTTTTTCACGGCGTCCACCATCAGTACCCTAATGACAAGAAGCGCCTGGTGATGCCCATTGCCCTGAGCCTGTCGATCGGTGCCCTGCTTTTTCTGCTGTCGAAACCGCTGTTTGGGGACTGGGTCTGGGCCTATTCCGCTGGTTTTGCAGTGGGCTACCTGGCCTATGACATGATGCATTACAGCATCCATCATTTCAGGCATCCAAAAACGAAATGGCTCAAGAGCCTGTGGAAGTCACACCTTGACCACCATTTCCGTGATTCCAGCAAAGGCTATGGCGTGTCGTCGTATATCTGGGACGTGGTTTTTCGAACCCGCTGATTCAGGCCGGTCGCATACAAAACTGCATAACGTCTATGGTTCCTTTACGGAACTGCTCCGCACAACCCGTCAGATACTTCTGGTAGCGGTCGTAAACCGTTTGCGACGTGAGTTCAATCGCCTGCTCTTTGGCCAGGGATAAGTGCTCTGCCCAGATTTCCAGTGTCCGGGCGTAATGCAGCCTCAACGACTGCACGTGATAAACATCGAAACCGCTGCGTTGTGCAAATGATTTGATTCGATCCGGAGCGCAAAGCTGCCCGCCCGGGAAAATCTCATCCCGGATAAATTTTGCAAAGCGGACGTCTTCCTGTGTGTACTCGATGCCCTGCTCCCGAAGATCCGCGAGCGAGGTCGTAACGATGGAGTGCAGCATCATGATCCCGTCAGAAGGGAGCATCTCTCTGCAACGCTGAAAAAATGCTTCATGTCGACTGTTTCTGAAGTGTTCAAATGCGCCAATACTCACAATTCTATCGACGGGTTCGTTGAATTCTTCCCAGCCTTGCAAGCGGAACTGGACAGCATCCGGATTCGCCGAAGCCCTGGCTTGATGGGAGCAGTATTCGTACTGGTTCTCGCTGAGTGTCAGCCCGGTGACGTTGGCCTGGTATTTTTCAGCGGCACGAAAGGCTGTGGCGCCCCAGCCACAACCAATATCGAGCAACTTCATCCCTGGAGACAATTCAACCTTTCCCAGTGACAGGTCGATCTTGGCCATCTGCGCCTGTTCAAGCGTGGCATTCGGGTCTTCGAAATAGGCACAGCTATAGGTGCGGGTTGGGTCGAGAAAAAGTTCAAAGAACTCATCAGACAGGTCGTAATGGGACTGGACCTGCTTGAAGAATGGTTGCATTTCTGACATGGCACGAGTTCCTGGAAAAGTAATACTAAGATATTTAGTTCCTGTCGAAAACCTTTAGGTGTCTGAAAAAAGGAGCTTATTGCTGCCTATGCTCTCGGGCTGGACTCTCAAGATTTCACCTTCCAGTTGTCGATCCCTTAATTATGCCCGAATAGCCCCAAAGGTGCTGGGTATCG
>CAYUBS010000146.1:0-6330 GCA_964443145.1 uncultured Wenzhouxiangellaceae bacterium
CGCGAGCCCTGGTTTATCTGCGAAGCACACGCAAAAGACGACAGCCTCACAGCAACCCTGGCTGCTTTTGAGAAGGCCGTCGATATCACAATGGACAAAATAAAAAATACGGAGTTGAAACCGTGACGAAAAAATACGATGCGATCGTCATCGGGGCTGGCCACAACGGCCTGACCAACGGCGCCTACCTCGCCAAAGCCGGGCTCAGCACGCTGATGGTTGAGAAAAATGACTACATTGGTGGCGCCACGGTCAGTCGCGAGTTGTATCAGAAGGACTGGAAATACTCCAATTGCTCCTACGTATGCAGCCTGCTTCGCCCCGAGGTTTACCGCAGCCTGAACCTCGCCAAATACGGTTTGCAGGTCGTTCCCTATGGCGGCAGCGTGACCATCGCTCAAAACGGGGATTACCTCGGCGCTTTCGTTGACCATGACAAATCCCGCCGCGAAGTCGCCCGTCACAGCGAGCGTGATGCCGATGCCAGCGTTCGTTACGAACGTGACATCATGCGCCAGTGCCGTTTTATCCGGCAATTTTTGCTGCGCACCCCGCCCGACCCGACCTCGTTCAAAGTGCGTGACCTCGTCGAGATGATGCATTTGGGCAAAGAGGCCATGAAGCTCGGTGAGGACCTGATTTACGACACGATGCGCTTCTACACCATGAGCATCTCCGATTTTCTGGACGAGTATTTCGAGAACCCGCTGATCAAAGCCTCACATTCCGGCAGCGGCATCATCGGTTCAGCGCTGGGTGTGATGTCACCCGGCACAGCTTATGTACTCCTGCATCACGCCATGGGTGATGTCGACGGCAGCATGGGCGCCTGGGGCTTTGCCCGCGGCGGCATGGGCGCCATAGCCAAGGCCATGCACGACTGCTTCACCGATGAAGGTGGCGAAACCGTCACCGGTTCAGGTGTTGAGCAGATCATCGTGAAAAATGGCCGCGCGGTTGGCGTTGCGCTGGAAAACGGCAACGAATATTACGCCGACGTCGTTGTCTCCAACATGACCCTGCCCCGCACGTTCCTGGAATGCATGGATCCAAAAGACCTGGATGCCGGCTTCCTGAAGAAGGTAAAGAATTTCAAGATCCGGGGCTCCTCCGGCAAGCTGAATATCGCGCTGGATGGCGTACCCAACTTCACTGCCTTGAAGGGCCATACGGAACTGATTGCCGGCGACATGCATTTGATCGATTCCACTGAGCGACTTGAACGCGCTTACGATGACTGGAAAAACGGTATCTGGTCACGAGACCCTTACATCGACATGATGATACCGTCGATGACCGACCCGACCATGACCCCGCCGGGCAAACACTTCATGTCTGTGTTTGTGCAGTACGTGCCGCCCAAGGTCAATGGCAAGGACTGGACTGATGAGCAGGTTCACCAATTCGGCCAGACCGTGATCAACCAGATCGAAGAGTACGCCCCAGGCTTTAAGGACCTGATCCTGCATATGGAGGTTCGCACTCCGCGCGAACTCGAGGATGAAGTCGGCCTGACCGAAGGCAATATTTTCCAGGGCGAACTGACCATGGACCAGCTGATGTTCAACCGGCCAATCCCGGGCTTTGCCCAGTATCGGGGGCCGGTGAAAGGCATGTACCTGTGCGGCTCATCCAATCACCCGGGTGGTGGCGTAATGGCTGCTCCGGGTGCAAACGCAGCACGGGAAATCCTCGGCGACTTGAAGAAAACCAACACGGTTCCGGAGGGCTGGCTCGATGACTAACTCAAACAACATCGTCATCATCGGCGGCGGCCATAACGGCCTGGTATGTGCAGCCTATCTTGCAAAAGCGGGTAAAAAAGTAACGGTTCTGGAGGCGGCTGACCGCGTCGGTGGCGTTGCGGCGACCCGCGAGTTTGCACCCGGCTTCAGTGCATCCTGCGCGCACTTGATGAACTTGCTGGACGATAGCATCAGCAAAGAGCTTGGGCTGGCAGGCAATGGCCTTTCGATCGCAAAATCCGGGCTGAACACAATCGCTCTGGCCGGAGACGGAAACCACCTGACCATCAGCGCGGATAGCATTGAGGGCACAGGACTCTCCGCTGAAGACAAAGCGGCGTATACCGAATATCGGCGCTTCATGGCCAAATTTGCAGCCGTCATCGGCAGCCTGCACAACCAGCTGCCGCCGCGTATCACCGAGCAGCGAGGTGACCTGATGACCCTGGGCAAGCTGGCATTGAAAATCCGTATGCTGGGTCGTGATGACATGCGTGAATTTCTGCGTATAGCGGGCATCAACATCTACGATGTGCTCAAGGAAAATTTTGATAATCCGCTGCTAAAAGGCGCACTCAGCCTCGATGCGGTACTGGGTACATTTTCCGGGCCCCGCTCCAACAACAGTGTATTCACGGCGCTGCACCGGATGAGTGGGAACAACACGGGCGCAGCTGGTGCGGCCTCCATTCCGGCTGGCGGCATGGGAGCCGTCACCGAGGCAATGGCCGCCGCAGCACGCAAAGCCGGTGCAGAAATCCGCACAGGCAGCCCGGTCAGGAAAATCCTGATGGAGGACATGAAAGTTGCCGGCGTGGAGTTGACCAATGGTGAGCAAATCACAGCTTCTACCGTGGTTTCCAATGCCGATCCGAAAACCACCATCCTGGATCTGCTCGGCGCCGAACATGTAGAAGCGACCTTTGCGCGCAGGATCAGCAACTATCGCACCAAGGGCAATGCCGCCAAACTCCACCTTGCACTGGATGATCTGCCGAACTTCAAAGGTGTAACCCAAAGCCAGCTGGGTGAGCGCTTGCTTATCGCGCCCTCGGTTGAATACGTGGAACAGGCGTTTAACCATTGCAAATACGGCGAGTTCTCAGTCAAGCCGGTTGCCGAAATCACTCTGCCCAGTATCCACGACAGCAGCCTTGCACCTGCTGGAAAGCACGTGCTGTCAGCCATCATCCAGTACGCACCCCGCAACCTCGGGGCCGGCTGGAGCGAAGGCAAAGGGGCTTTCGCCGAGACCGTAATGGACCTGCTGTCGGAATACGCCCCGGATATTCGGGAAAAAACTACGGCGATGGAGTTGCTGACACCGGAAGACCTGGAACAGAAATTCGGCATGGGTGGTGGCCACTGGCATCACGGCGAGTTGTCACTGGATCAGTTCATGATGCTGCGGCCAGTGCCTAAAGCCGCGCAGTACGCGATGCCTGTAGATGGCCTTTACCTTTGCGGTGCCGGCAGCCATCCGGGCGGCGGAGTCATGGGCAGCGCAGGCAGGAATGCGGCCAATGCCGTTTTGGCCAAGTAACGAGAACGGGAAAAGACTATGAGAACAGTAGACGTAAGCAAACGGGACCACCACAAAACCGCCGTTTACCCCAGCCCGTTCTATTCACGGCAGAAAGAACACAACCAGATGAAGGAATGGACCCGCTGGGCCGATTACCTCTCTGTGCCGGCGTACTGGTGCTCAGACATGGAGTACTTTGCCGGCCGCAACGCCTGTGGTGTGTTCGACATTACTCCAATGATCAAGCACCTGGTCAGCGGGCCGGATGCCCTGCCCTACCTCAACCGCCTGATGACGCGTGACGTCAGAAAAATCAAACCGGGACGGGTGGGTTACAGCGTTTGGTGTAACGAACAGGGCCGGGTTATCGACGACGGCACAATTTTTCATCTGCAGGAAGGCGTCTACCGCATTTGCTCACAGGAACATCAGCTTGACTGGTTTTTAACCAACACGCTGGGTTTCGATGTAACGATTGAAGAGGACACGCATGACGTGGCCGGCCTGGCCTTGCAGGGACCGACCAGCTGCGCTGTGCTAAAAGACATGGGCCTTGCAGGCATCGAAAACCTGACACCGTTCGGAATAACCTATTTCGATTTTGAAGGCACTGAACTGATGGTTTCACGCACCGGTTTTACCGGTGACCTGGGCTATGAACTCTGGATCGACCCGGACCACGCTGAAGTACTCTGGGACCGGCTGTTCGCCGCCGGAGAGCTGCGCGGCATAAAGGCAATGGGCAGTGACGCGCTGGAACTGCTGCGAATCGAAGCCGGATTTATACTGGCCGGTGCCGACTTCCTTCCTGCCATGGAGGCCGTACGCCCCACCCACACCCGCTCGCCCTTCGAACTGGGACTGGGCTGGCTGGTTAGTTTTGACAAGGGCGTTTTTAACGGCCGGCAGGCTCTGCTGGAAGAAAAGAAAAATGGCTCACGTTTCAACCTGGTCAAGCTGGACATCGATGGCAACAAGCCCGCAAAAGACTCGTTTGTCTACACTAAAAACAAGAAACTCGCAGGCACCGTCACTTCGTCCATGTGGTCGCCTTCGGCCAAGGCCAGTATCGCGCTGGCTTCGCTGGAAGCACCGCTCGGAAAACCCGGCGAGGAGTTCGAGGTTGAGGTTTATTACCAGCGCGAGCTCAAATGGAGCCGGGTGATGGCAAAAGCACGCGTGGTTAAGGATGTGTTCTGGGATCCACCGCGCAAGAAACAGACGCCACCGGCAGACTTTTAGGCGAACAGTGGCTGAACATCTTCTCGACCCCCTGTTACGGCCCGCATCGCTGGCCGTAATTGGTGCCAGCGAGCGACCCGGTTCGGTGGGTCGCCAGACCATGGAGAATCTGCTGACCGGCGGCTATCCCGGCAAGCTTTACGCAATCAATCCCGGCTACGATTCCATTCTGGGCATACCCTGCTTCCCAGGCCTGGACGCTTTACCGGAAACGGTGGATCACGTGGTGATCGCACTCGGTGACGCCCGTATCGAGGCCGCCCTCGACGACACCATTGCACACGGTGCAAAGGCAGCTACGATGATGTCCAGCCTGGTGTTGGATGACGACACGCCACCGCTGTTACGCGACCGTGTGGCGGCGAAAGTTGAAGCCTCCGGCCTGGTCGTCTGTGGTGCCAACGGCATGGGCTTTTACAACTGCGCCGACGGCGTCTGGGTTTGCGGATTCGACACACGTGAGAACCATGTGCATGGCGGCAACGTTACCTTGATCAGCCATTCCGGGGGCGGCATGTCCGGCATCGTCGATTGCGAGGAACGCATTGATTTCAACCTGGCGGTTTCCACCGGCCAGGAGCTCAGCGTATCCATGGACCAATACATGGACTGGGCGCTGGAGCGTGAAGATACCCGGGTAATTGGCCTGTTCATGGAGACCGCTCGTAACCCGGCGGGCATGACCGCCGCATTCAGGAAAGCACGGGACAAAAACATACCGGTCGTCGTTCTTAAGGTCGGGCGCACCGAGCTGTCCGCCCACCTGGCGGTTTCACATTCCGGCGCGATAGCGGGCCGGGACGACGCCTACCAGGCCTTGTTTGACCGCTACGGCGTACAACGTGTAGAAGACATGGACGAGTTAGCCACTGCCCTGATCATGTTCGCCCAGCCTCATCCGGTAAGCGATGGCGAACTGGTCAGCATCCACGACTCCGGTGGCCAGCGCCAATTGTTGATCGACCTGGCCGCAGACATGGATGTTGAGCTGGCACAGATTCAACCCGGTACAGAAGCCCTTCTGGAAGACCTGCTGGACCCTGGCCTGCCACCGGTCAACCCGCTGGATGCCTGGGGCGCTGGTGGACCAGGCGCCGACAAGGTGATGGAGGACTGCCTGGCCGCCCTGATGGCTGACCCCGGTGCCTCCATGGGTGCCGTTGTCCACGACCGCGCACCGCTCAGTAAAATTTACGAGCAATATTTCGAGTACATGCGAGCCGGGCACCGGGCTTCCGGTAAGCCGGTATTCCTGGTCTCCAACCACCAGGGCAGCGGCTCTGATCCCGCCGCGGTGCAGATCACCCGAGAAGGCTTCCCGGTGCTGGACGGCCTGCGCCCGTTCCTGGCCGGTGTGCGCTGCCTGACAAACTACCGTGATTACCGGGCCGGCCTGGCTGCCAGTCAGCCAACGCCGTCAACCACACCTGATCCCGGCAGGGTCGGCTATTGGCACCGTAAGCTGTCCAGCGGCATCACGCTGGAAGAATTCGAATCCGGGCAACTACTGCGCGATTTTGGATTTCCAATGAACGCCTGCCTCCTGGCGGACTGCGAAGAGGAGGCGGTAGCGGCCGCTACGGAACTGGGATTCCCTGTCGTGGTGAAGACCGCAGCACCGGGTATTTTGCACAAAACGGACCGTGACGGCGTCAAGCTGAACATCGCGAACGAGGCGCAGCTTAGGGCCGCGTATGCCGACCTGGCCACACGCCTGGGACCGCGCGTATTGCTATCGCCAATGTTGCAGTTCAGCGGAGTCGAAATGGTGCTGGGATTGGTCCGTGACCAACAATTTGGCCCGCTGGTCATGCTGGG
>CAYUBS010000147.1:0-6306 GCA_964443145.1 uncultured Wenzhouxiangellaceae bacterium
TTAAAAACAGTAAGCCAAAATAGCCGCCAATGATCGGCAGCAAACCCAACGGTTTAGCCTGGATGGCGATTGCAAACGCCGCTGTAGCAGCACTGAGCAGCAAGGTCATTGCCAGCAACGTGTAAGTATTTCTCAACACTTTATTCTGAGTGACACTAATAGCGGAACTGTTAGGTGTACTTCGTGCTGCGGACTTATTGGATGAAATAACAGGGTTCATGAGTGTTCTTCTCTATTGGTATAAGGTTGATGTCATGCGAAAAAACGCAACAAAGCTTTGGTAAGACGAAAATCTTTGGCTGCAACGGAAATATCCATAACGCTTTTCTCCTTTGATGAATTGATTCGCAATTCATATTAAATCTACCTGTATTTCTGGTATATTCGATATTTAGATAACTAAGGTTCGATAAAACCGAAAGATGAAGATTAACTACAATCACCTGAACTACTTTTGGCAAGTCGTCCGACTCGGCGGTATAACGCGCGCCGGGGAAGTGCTGCATCTCACGCCACAGACCATTAGCGGCCAGCTTAAGCAGTTTCAGGCCCAGTTTGGCGAGCTGTTGCTGGTTCGCTCAGGCAAGAAGCTCGTCTTGTCGCAGCTGGGTGAGCAGGTTTACGAGCATGCAGAAACTATGTTTTCAGAACAGGAAACACTGCTGGGCTTGATGGATCGTGGAGTCTCAACCCGGCATCACCGTCTGCGCATTGGCGCGGCAGACGTACTGCCAAAGTTAACCGTGCGCGGTCTGCTTGAGCCGGTGCTGCAGTTAAACCCGCGGCCAATGTTAAGCGTTCGTGAGGTAGAAATCGCTGAGCTGATGGATGACCTGGCACACCGCCGGCTGGACGCAATAATCACCGACAGGCCGCTGGCGAGTGCGGGTCATGCCCGCACTGACAGTCAATTGGTGTTTAGCAGCGAGATGGCTATTTACGCGGCCACGAGCATTGCCGAGTCATTGCATGACAATTTTCCGCAATCGCTTCATGGCGCACCGGTTTTATTGCCCAGCCCGGTGAGTAATGCAAGACGTTTAATTGAGGAGTGGTTCCATCAGCACGGCTTGCATCCGGAAGTCGTAGCTGAAATTGAAGACAGCGCATTAACAAAATCTTTTGGCCAAATGGGCCATGGCTTTTTTGCCGCACCCTTAGCCCAGGCAGAAAAAATATGTGAACAGTACCAGGTTCAACTTTTGGGCAAATGCGATGGTATCGAAGAACAGTTTTTTGTGGTGACTCTGGCAGATGGGCCGGTCAATCCCACAGTAAAAGCCTGGTTGGCGGAACTCGTTAAGTAAGGTTTTGAACGGGTGAGTTTGGAAACTGGCAAACTGTAACTATTAGTGAAGTGGTCGACCAAGAGTAAGCAACTTTAGGCGAGTACGTAATCTCACAATCGGGTATCTCAAATTAACCTCAAATGCAGAATATAAAACAACTATCTTCAGAATCAATCCAAATCACTATAGGCATTTTGCTAGCCAGTATAGGACTAAAGGCATTCTTGTTGCCCAATGGTTTTTTGGATGGCGGAGCAACCGGAATAGCTATCCTTCTGAGCGAGCTTTTTGGTTTTAACATTTCCATACTGATTTTGGCTGTGAGTGTGCCCTTTATGGTCATGGCCTGGTTTACCCTATCTAGACGAATATTTATTAAATCTATTTTAGCCATAGTTGGACTGGCCATTTTTATCCATTTCGAAAATTTCAATTCCGTAACGGATGACAAACTACTCATAGCCATTTTTGGCGGGCTTTTTCTTGGTGCAGGGATTGGATTGACCATAAAAAATGGTGCAGTCCTGGATGGTGCTGAGATACTCGGAGTCTTTATTAACAAGCGATTTGGAATAAGCATCGGAAAAGTAATACTGTTTTTCAATGTAATTCTATTTGCTGTTACGGCCCTCCTGTTATCCATTGAAGTAGCTATGTATTCCATATTGGCTTTTCTTGTTACAGCAAAAATCATCGACTTAATGATCGAAGGTTTTGAAGACTTTGTTGGTTTAATGATCGTTTCAGAAAAGAATGATGATATTAAAGAGGAACTTCTAAGTGTGATCGGAGCTGGACTTACCCTATATAAAAGTTCCAAGGGATACGGAAATCGCGGAGTTCAAAGCGAAAATGACATTATTCATACTGTTATCAATAGAATAGATATCCGCAGAACATACAATTTGATTGATGCCATCGACAAACAAGCATTTATTATCGAGTTTGATGTGAACAACATCAAAGGAGGGATTCTCAAAAAATACCTTACTAAGGAAAGTCTTAAAAAGACGATCTCCAAAGTGAGATAATTGCAGTCGCTTGTGCATTCTGGTGAAAGCGCCGTCAAGAAACAAGCGAGACGGCCGGTTCTCGAGGTGCTCAAAGCGCCGAGTTCAGGAAATCATCCAGTGCGGGCACATACCGTTCGCGGCTGATCCAGAACCCCTCGTTATGATCACCGCCCATTTCGAAAAATGTTTTCGGCTCGGGTGCGGCCTGGTAGATGGTCTGTCCCATGTCGAACGGGATAATTTCATCATCCCGGCTATGCACCACCAGAAGCGGCGCGCGTACCCTGGTGATGTATTCCCGCACCGGGTAATTTATACGTGTGATGAGTCGCACTGGCAGCGCGGGGTACAGTCTTTTACCCATGTCCACTCCTGAGCTGAAACTCGATTCGATAATGACGCCGGCCGGCTCAACGTCGGACTGGCTGGCCAGCCATGCGGCGACGGCACCGCCCAGTGAGCGGCCGAAGATGATCATGCGTTCAGGTGACTGGCTCCGCTGCTCGACCAGGTAGTTCCAGGCGGCCTGTGCGTCGCGGTAGGTGCCTTTTTCCCCCGGCTTGCCGCTGCTCTGACCGTAGCCGCGATAGTCCACGATCAGCACATTCAACCCGAGCTTATTGAAGATCAGGATGCTTTCCATTCGATGAGAGATGTTGCCAGCATTGCCGTGGAAGAACAGCAGTGTGCCGCGGGCGTGATCAGCCGGGACGAACCAGCCGTGTAGCCGTTCACCATCCTCGGTGTCGATCCAGGCGTCTTCAAAATCCAGCCCGATTGCCTGCGGCGTTGCATCATGCTCGCGCCCTGGCATGTTAGGCATGAACACCAGGCGATCCTGCAGCATGTACAGCATCAGGCCGAAGCCTGCGAAGAGGGCGAGGGCCAGGGCTATGAAGATGAGAAGGATACGCAAAGGACTACTCGAGCCCCAGGCTCCGCACATAAGCCTCGTTATTGGACGGCCGGCCAAGAAACTCTTCCACCACCGGTTCAATCGGCCTTTGTGTGCCATTGGCCAGAATCAACTTGCGGTAAAGGACCCCGGTCGCCGTATCCTTGAGACCATTTTCTTCAAATTTCGTGAACATATCCTGGGCGTAGACATCCGACCACAGGTAGCCGTACATATAGACCGGGTGCGTATTGACATGTATCCAGCTGGCCTGCGTATGTGTCCCCTCAATATAGCTGGGCATCACAAACTGCTCTCCGATTAAAGGCCAGATGTCATCGGTTGGTATTGGGTTTTCCGGGTCGTAGCGGTCGTACAGCATCATGTCGTAGACGGAGTATTCCACCGATCGCTGCGCCGACAGGCCTGAGTTGACGCTTTTGGCTGCGAGCATTTTCTGGAACGTCTCCTCGGGGAGGACTTCACCGCTTTCGTAGTGCTCGGCAAAGGATTTCAATACATCGTAGTCCCAGATCCAGTTCTCAAAGATAGAAGACATCGCTTCTGCAAAGTCATTCAGCGTATTGCTTTGCTGCGCGTATTCGCCGTGGTAAGACATCATGTTCATGATGTGGCCAAATTCATGAAACAGGGTGCTGAGCTCTGAATGACTGATCAGGGATGGCAGCTCTCCCGAGGGACGTGTGAAATTCGCCAGCATCATCGCAACCGGCACTTCATATCCCTCGCTGCGCGCGCTTCCGGGCGTCAGTGACACGGCATAAAACCAGGACTCCTTGTTGGGCCGGGGAAAGAGGTCCAGGTAGAAACGGCCGGTCAGCTCCCCTGCTTCGTAGACCTCGTAAAATTTCACCTCTTCGTGCCAGACTGAAGGGGATTCAACGGTGCGAAATTCAAGCCCGAGCAATCCCTGGTAAAAATCCATCATGCCAGCCAGGGCGCCGGACAACGGCAAATACTCGCGGATCTTTTCCTGGTCTACTCCGTACTCGGTTTTCAGTATTTGATTGCGGTAAAAATTGGCGTCCCAGGGACGCAGTGGTTGGTCGATCGCGGCGCCGCCATGGTCACTGCGATATTGCTTTAGCCGCGCCAGGTCCTTGCTGGCTTTTTCAGCGGTGCGTTCGGTCAAATCATTGAGAAAATTCCAGACATTCTCAGAATTCTGCGCCATGTTATTTTCAAGCTGATAATTGGCAAAAGAATCGTGGCCGAAGATTTGGCCTATTTCATAGCGGTTAGCCACCAACTGATCCAGAATCGGCATGTTTTCTGCCGCTGCACGGCTGCGATAGAGCACGGTGAAGTCCCGGCGAGTGTCTTCATTTTCCGCATTATTCATGACCGGGCCGCGGTTCGCCGCAATCACAGGTATTTCGTAACCACCCTCGGCTGCGGCGTAACGGGTCTTAAAGTTTTCCGGCAGCCCGACTGCACCCAGCTCATCAATAGCCAATACACTGGTGTCAGAATTCATATGGGTAGAATACTGAGTGCTCAGATCATTGTTCTCTTCGGTCAGAGCCAGGAAACGGGCTTTGGCTTCAGGTTCCAGGCCGACCCCGGTATGGCGCATGTCACGGATAAGGTCGGCAACCAGTTTGGCAGCAGAACCGGTCTGTTCTTCACTCTCGGAAACCACAACAATCTGCTCGAAAATTTGCTCGTCGGAATACAGCGCCATTCTCCAGGTATCAAGCTTTTTGTAAGACTCCAGCCCGGCGTCGCGGGTGGCTTCATCGGTTGACACCCAATACATTAGCCAGCAGTTATTGGCAGCAACCGAGATGTCGCGATAAATACCGTCGATAGCGCCAATCACATTGTCAAAAGCCGGGTTTGCCTCGGCCCGAATCACTTCAGTTTGAAGAGTCACCTGCTCCAGAACAGTGTCTGCGTAGGCGCTGACATCGCCGGCGGTGACCGTTGCGTAGTCAATTGGCTGGTTCAGCCCGGTCATAAACGGATTGGAGCGCGTCACTTCCGGTGGCACTGCAACCGAATTCGGTGAAGATTCAATGGGCGGCTCTTTTGAGCAGGCAGCCAGGAGCAGCAGACTTAGTGCAACAAAGGTGCCAAACCGGAAGGAGGTCGCATATTTGGTATTACGTTTGCGTGTCGCGGCAGAGTACATTTTTGATCCTTTTGATTTTGTGTCAAGTCTATACCAGTTAAAAATGTCCTACACTTAGGAAACACTAAACGGGAGAGTCCAGTGACCATTACGTTATTACAACTATGGATGCCAATCGTTCTCGGCACATTTCTGGCATGGGTCGCAAGCGCCCTCATTCACATTGTGGCCAAGTACCACAACTCTGATTATCAAGCAGTATCGAATGAGGAAGAGGTCATGGAGGCCGTTAGAAACGGTTCACCAAAACTTGGAATTCATACACTTCCTTATTGCACCGATATGTCCGAAATGAACAAGCCTGAGGTCCAGGAAAAATTCAAAAAAGGACCTGTCGCTATTCTCACGGTGTTTCCAAATGGCCTGCCGAACATGGGCAAGTTGATGCCTCAACAGATTGGGTTTTTCCTGGTGGGCTGTATATTGATTGCCTACTGCGCCACGCAGGTGCTCACAGCGGGTGCGGATTACCTGGCCGTATTTCGTTTTGTCTCTACAGTTGGCTTCCTTACTTTTGGCTGGGCCAATATTCCGATGAGTATCTGGTACGGACACCCCTGGTCTGTCACTGCGAAGTACTTACTTGATGCGCTGATTTACGGTTTGGTGGTTGCGGGATCATTCGCCTGGTTGTGGCCGGCGTGATAGTCGCTGAAGCACTTAACGCCCTATATGCTGCGGACCGATGTCAGAAATAGTACGTGCGCCCACCTGGCCCATAACCATGGAGAGCTCGGCGTTTAGCATCTCCAGTACCTTTTCAACGCCCGGCTGGCCGAAGGCTGCCAGCCCCCAGATATAGGCGCGGCCAATAGATACCGCGCTTGCACCGGTCGCCAGCGCTTTGAAGATATCGGTGCCGCGACGAAAACCACTGTCGACAATAACCGGAGCGCGGCCATCAACGGCAGCAACAACTTCAGACAGGCTGTCGAGAGAGCCCCGGCCACTGGC
>CAYUBS010000148.1:0-6070 GCA_964443145.1 uncultured Wenzhouxiangellaceae bacterium
CCTGTTGCCCTGGCCTGGAGAAAGTCGTCGAAACTTTCCAGCTCCGCATCGCCACCCTCACGTGGACCATTGCCACGATACAAAGCGGCAATCCGGCGCTCATGAACCGGGCTTTCAATTGCAACATCACCGACATCCATATGAACGACATAGGATTCAACCGCGCGTTGCACAATGCTCCTGGGTAAAACAATGCCTTCGGCAGCAAGCACCTGCACCAATGATTCAGAGACAATGCCACCGCAGTGATTGCAACCTGCGGGGCCGCAGGACTTGAAAGAACGGGGTTCAAAAATATCGACATCAAGCTGGAGGTCAATGTCGTTGGCCATCTTGAGGAGAAAATAGGAAAAAAAGGAACCCGCAGGACCGCCGCCAACGACGGCAATTCGTGATCCATCCCGCAGGGTGAAATCCTTTTCCTCATTTTCGACGATTGCTGAAAACGAATCCGCTACGGACGTGTGTGTCGAGAGTGTCATCACCCTCCCTTCTTCTGTGTCCGCGGTTCTGTTAGTCTACGGTGTCGCTGCCAAATTCAAACATGACTCAGGTCAGGCAGCAGGGATATATTTCTTGAAATGCGCGCACTTACACTGGCTATAAAAATAAACGCAACGCAGCAACGCGTGTGGGAAACACTCGCCGATTTTGGCACTGTTTCCGACTGGGCCCCCTATATGAAGAACTCCCATTTGATCGGCGAAATCCGTTCCGCAGAGGGTATGCGCCGGGGCATGCTGCATTCGTGGGGATTTCGTTTTGAGGAAACCATAACCGCCTGGGACAAGGGCGAAGGTTTCTGTTTCGACGTCGACCGGGCCCCCTTCCCCATGAAGGATGTCAGAGAATCGTGGAGCATCGGCCATCAGGACGGATTTTCAACCGTAACGACCTCCGTCACCTATGGCATGAAGATGGGCCTGATCGGTAAGGTACTCGACTGGCTGTTTGTACGCTTTGTCGTCCAGAGAGAAATGCGCGCGGGCCTGAATGGACTGAAAGAGCACCTTGAGCACACGTAAACAACCCATATTCATTCTTGGAATTCTGCCAAGATGCGGCACAAACTTTCTATCAAACCTGTTGCTGCTGCACCCGGACTGCGCACCACCGGATCCGGTCTGGGAGGACTTCCTCGTTACACACCTGGATCTCCTGGCCCATTACAGTGACGCCGTAGCCGGCAGATGGGATCCGCAATGGGGGGTTAAACAGGAAGCTCAGGACCACCTTGACCGTTCTCTTGGCCTTGGCATTAGCCGGTTTCTGCAGGAACGCTGCCATGACCCGCGGGTGATCTGTAAGACCCCGCGTGTCGAAAACCTCGAGTACTTCTTTCGGTTCTTTCCACAAGCGAAATTGTTAATCCTGGTTCGCGATGGAAGATCCATCATTGAATCAGGCGCTCGGTCTTTTGGCTGGAGCCGCGAACCCGCGCTTCATTTGCTGGATGATGCAGCACTCGCCATCAATGCATTTCGAGAAAACGCGATTGGATATGAAGATCGGTTTCAAATCATCCGCTACGAAGACGTTTTTCTGGATACTGAAAACCAGTTGCGCAAGCTATTTTCGTTTCTTGAACTCGATCTTCAAAATTACGATCTGCAGGAGGCCCTCAAGCTTCCGGTTCGCGGTTCATCCGAATTGAAATCAGGGGAAGATGATTCGCTTCATTGGGACCCTGTCGAGCGCAGTGAAACGTTCGATCCGGTGTCCCGCTTTGCAGACTGGAGTGATGCCATGCACTACCGGTACAACCGGGTTGCCGGGCATGGTATGGAGTCACTGGGATATATGCGCAAAGAGGTAAAAGACCCTGCCGGCCTGTATCGCCTGCAGAGTCTTTTTCTGGACATCACCTGGAAGTTGAAGATGCTGGTGAAGCCGCTTTATCTAAGACTTTTTCGCTCCTGATCCTCAGACCTCAAACGCTGTCTTGATTTCGTCGAGTACTGACGGATCCTCGATGGTTGCCGGAATGATGTAGTCCTTGCCGTCGGCGATTTTGCGCATGGTTCCGCGCAGAATTTTACCGGAACGGGTTTTGGGCAGACGGCCTACGACCAGTACTTCCCGCGGGGTTGCGATGGGTCCAACCAGTGAACGGACAGTTTGTTTCAATTCGCGCTGTAGTTCCTCCCCGTCCACTTCAACGCCGGCGTTAAGCACGACGAAGCCCAACGGCATTTCGCCCTTCAATTTGTCCGCTACACCGATCACTGCACATTCAGCGACCAGCTTGTGAGTGGCGAGCGCTTCCTCTAACGCACCGGTCGATAGCCGATGACCGGCCACGTTGATGACATCATCAATGCGGCTCATGACCCAAAGGTAGTCCTGCTCATCAAGTATGCCGGCATCGCCGGTCAGGTAGTAACCCGGAAAGCGCGCCAGGTAGGCGTCGAAGAAACGCTGTTGATTGCCCCACAACGTGGGCAGCGTCCCGGGAGGCAGAGGCAGCTTCACCACGATATTGCCGGACTCACCTCTGGGCAGTTCATTTCCATCATCATCGAGCACCCGGATATCGTATCCGGGAACCGGTGCTGTGGGCGATCCTGCCTTCACCGGCAAAACCTCAATCCCCATAGGGTTTGCCGCCATTGCCCAACCACTTTCCGTTTGCCACCAATGGTCTATGACAGGTATCTCAAGTTGTTTCTCAGCCCAGTGTAACGTGTCCGGATCGCATCGCTCGCCGGCCAGGAACAGGGTTTTCAGGCTGCTGATATCATGCTGGTGCAGCAATTTCCCTTCCGGGTCCTCGCGCCTGATTGCGCGGAAAGCGGTAGGCGCCGTGAACAGACATTTCACCTTGTGCTGCTCGATGACCCGCCAGAATGCACCCGCATCCGGCGTTCCAACGGGCTTGCCCTCGTAAAGAAGCGTTGTGCAACCGTGTAGCAGCGGCGCGTATACGATGTAGGAATGCCCGACAACCCAGCCGATATCTGATGCGGCCCAGTAAACGTCACCGGGTTTGACGTTGTAGATATTGCTCATGGTCCATTTCAGCGCGACCGCGTGACCGCCGTTGGGGCGCACCACGCCTTTGGGCTCGCCGGTAGTTCCTGACGTGTACAGGATGTACAGCGGATCGGTAGCCGACACCTCTTCACAAGCAGCCGGGCTGGCGCTCTCGATGGCCTGTTCCCACAACTGGGCACGCGGGTGCAGATCTGTAATCGGCAATTCCGGCCGGGAAACCAATATCCGCTGCATGTCGCCCGCACCGGCAATTTCCAATGCCTCTTCCAGCAATGGCAGATAAGGAATAACGCGACTCCCCTCGATACCGCAACTGGCGCTGACGATGAGTTTGGGGCTGGCGTCGACCACGCGGGTGGCCAGTTCTTTTGCAGCGAAACCGCCAAATACCACTGAATGAATGGCGCCGATTCGCGCACAGGCCAACATGGAGATGGCTGCCTCGGGAATCATCGGCATGTAGATGATGACCCGGTCGCCCTTGCCAACGCCGCAGTCTTTCAGGGCGCCGGCGAACCGGGATACCTCGTCAAGCAACTGATCGTAACTGTAGGTCCGCACCTGCCCGGTAACCGGGCTGTCGTAGATCAGGGCCGCCTGGTCGCCCCTGCCGGCCTCACAGTGCCTGTCGATGGCGTTATAGCAGGTGTTGATCTCTCCGCCGGTAAACCACTCATAGTATGGCGGGTTCGAGTCGTCGAGTACTTTTTCCCAGGTCTTTGTCCACTCGATTGCTGCTGCGGCTTCGCCCCAGAATTCCTGCGGATTTTCGATGGATTGACGGTACAGTTCTTTATAGGACATGGTTAACCTGCTGCCTGTTGATGAGAAAAATACAATACGGTCCAGTTGGTTATCCTAGGATGACCATCGTCAACTAACCATAAGACTTTAGTCAGATGAAACGCAGGTGGGGAGACAGTTTCAGAGGCGCCTTGCGGTCCAGCCGGGCCGCGATGGCGAGCAACAGTTCAGCCGTTGCAAACGCATCTATCAGTGCATTATGAGCCGTGTAGCGCGGCAGGTTGTAGTCACGGCGCAGCTGACTCAGCTGCAGGGCGCCCTGCCCGATCGGCAGGTCCCTGCGTTTGCGCACAGCCAGTTCGATCTGCATGGTGTCGAGCACTACAAAGGGCGGCACGATTCCAGCCCAGGCAAGGCAGGCCTTCTGCAAGAAAGCCACGTCGAGGCCGGCATGGTGGAACACCCAGACCCGCCCGATAGCGGCGTCAAACAGACTCTCCAGTCCAGTCTGGAGCTCAACACCCTCCGCCACTTCACTATCCATCATTTCATGGATGGTGGCACTGACTCCGACTGACTGATCCGCGTTAATCAGCACGTGCTGGTTCGAGCCCATCTGTACCCGCCCATCCTCAATCAGCGTCCATCCAATAGAGATGATCTGGTTGCTGTTGACATCCAGGCCGGTCAACTCGAGATCAACAGAAATCATTGGAGTATTCGCGATATCTCCAACATCCAGGCTGCTGCAGGCTTCGAGGTATTTTCTGAGAACCGGTTGACTACACTGGCCGGCCAATGCTGCACACCTTTTCCTATGGCGCCATCGCCTGAACACGTCCTAGTGCACCTGGTAGCGATGTGCCAATGCATTCTGGGCCTCGACAACCAGCATGAAGGCTGCTTTCAGGTTCCTGCGCATCAACGATGACAGTTCATCCGGCGGAACAAAGTTGCTGGGAGCCTGGCCCTGCGACATAAGCTCGGCCTGGTGATTGAGGCGGATACGGTTAATCAGGATCAGGGCATCACGCAGGCTCCTGGCATCGTCTTCGTTCATCAGGCCCGCCGCTGTAGCAAGGGCAATGCGGTCAAAGGTATTCGCTGCACTGATACCTGCCTCCAGTGCTCGCATTCGAACCAGGTCGGTGATGGGAACGATTCCGCGGTGCTTCAGATTAAGACCCTCGCTTTGCGTTCCGTCATCTTCCTGGACAAAGCGCCGGAAGAAGCCAATTGGCGGCCGGTGACCGAGCACATTCGCGGCCATGAATCGCCTGAAAATTTTGTTTTCTTTTGCCCTGCCCGTCGCGTAATCGAGCAACTCATCCACCAGTCTGCTTTTCCCATGGACACAACGCATATCAAAAAATATGCTGCTGTGCATCACGGATTTAGGTTCGGGCTCATCAATCCAGCTGTCAAAATGGCGCTTCCACTTGGCCAGTGAAACCCGCCATTTGACATTCATCGCCATGATTTCACCCGGACAGTAAACGTAGCCTAACTTGTCCAGTCCGTCGCAGACAAAATCAGCCAGCTTTGAGAAGTACTCGGCTTCTTCCTCGTTGGCCTTGCGTTTCAGAATCAAACCGTTGTCCTGGTCGGTACGAGCGGTTTGCTCTTCCCTGGCCTGGGAGCCGAATACGACCCAGGCGTAAGCCATAGGCGGTTTACCCAGTGATTCTTCCGCCAGTTGAATCAGGCGCAATGTAAATGCATCGGTGATGTGGGTGACCATACGACCGATCTGCTCAACATCACGGCCGAGAATGACCATGCGCTCAAATAAGGATGGCAGGCGCCGGCTCAATCGGACCAGTTGTTCCACCGACTCCCGTTTGTGAATATCACGCACCAGGCGCAAAGGGTGTTCTGATTGCGAACGCAGGATGTCACCGGCAGTCACCAGGCCCAGCGGTTTGCCATTGTCCAGAATGGGCAGGTGATGGTAATTCTCCCGCATCATCAACAACAGGGCGGCATCGACTCCGGAATCGATATCCAGGGTCATCGGGTCGGGTGTCATCACCTGCTCAATACTCAGGCCGGGGTCCAGGTCAGCGGCCAGTACACGCTGGCGCAAATCTTTGTCCGTAGCGATGCCGGCCAACTGTTCATCGCGCATGACCAGCACACTCGATACATTTTCCCGGCTCATCAGGCGGGCGGCTTCCCGGATACTTGCGTTCGCGTCGATCAGGATTGGCGTGCGCCGAATAAGATCCCGCACCTGGGTAACAGAGTGCCGGACCTGGTTGGCCGCACTTAACCGTGTCTGTAGCAGGCTGCTGAAGTACTCACCCACAAGCGGGTTTTGCTCACAGACCCG
>CAYUBS010000149.1:0-5928 GCA_964443145.1 uncultured Wenzhouxiangellaceae bacterium
GGTGCGTTAACACTACGATCATATCGGAGGTGAATTCACCGCGGTTGAAAGCATCCACCACCTGCTGCTGTGAATCGAAGACTCGCGCTGACGCCGCGATCCGGTGAAACTCCGGCGCGACTGCGGATATCTTCACCACTGCTCTGCCGAGATTGCCCTGGACCAGTTTCAGGCCGCCTTCTGCATCGAAAGGTGCACTCGCCGGTCGCAGAACTTCACTGTCCAGCGATTCCTTTGACACGTCTTTCCAACTTATGGCCTCTCCGCGTAGCTCGGGTTCACGGCAAAAGTGCTCCAGGCCAGGACCCATAATGGTTTGAACATCCGCGTGTAACAGGCCGGCGTCCAGTAACGAGGAAATGGTGAAGCCCAGCCCGCCCGCAGCGTGGAAATGGTTCACATCGGCCTCGCCATTCGGGTACACGCGCGCCATTAATGGTACTACTTCGGACAACCCGGAGAAATCGTCCCAGTTGATTTTGATTCCGGCTGCACGAGCAATGGCCAGCAAGTGAATCGTATGGTTGGTGGACCCACCGGTTGCCAGCAAGCCAACGATCGCGTTGACGATGGCTTTTTCATCCACAATCTGCCCGATCGGTGTGTATTGACCACCGTCGGGCAATAATTTCAGAACCTGGCGGACGGCCTCGGCTGTGAGTACATCTCGCATGCTATTGCCCGGGTTAATGAAAGACCCGCCCGGCAGCTGCAATCCCATGAACTCCATCAGCATCTGGTTGCTGTTCGCAGTGCCGTAAAAAGTACAGGTTCCGGGTGAATGGTATGACGCTGACTCGGCACGCAACAATTCATCACGGCCAATACGTCCAGCAGCATATTCCTCCCGGATGCGGGCTTTTTCCTTGTTCGGTAGCCCGGATTCCATCGGCCCCGCCGGTGCAAATATGATCGGTAAGTGACCGAAGCTCAACGAACCAATCAACAGGCCCGGAATGATCTTGTCGCAAACACCCAGGCAGATCCCGGCGTCGAACATATTGTGCGAAAAGGCAATCGCTGTGGACTGCGCGATGACATCGCGGCTGAACAGCGAAAGCTCCATGCCCGCCTGCCCCTGGGTAACGCCATCACACATGGCAGGTACGCCACCGGCGAACTGCGCCACCGCGCCGGCTTCACGTGCGGCTGTACGGATCAGGTCGGGATAACGCTCGAAAGGCTGGTGCGCGCTGAGCATGTCATTGTAAGCAGACACGATTCCGATATTGGCGGTGGTTTCACTGAGCAGAGCCTGCTTGCCTTCCGGGCCGCAGGCGGCAATGCCATGGGCCAGGTTTCCGCAAGACAGGATTTTTCGCGAAGGCCCGGCCTGTGCTGCCTGGTCAATACGCTCCAGGTAACGCTCGCGGGTTTCCGCGCTGCGCGCACGAATTCGGTCGGTGATCTGTATCAAATTGGGATTCATTCGTGAGTTCCTCAATGCGGGCTCAAGGCGCCCATATCACGGTCAGTGGTGAAGTATTGTGTCGCAGCAGACTTTCGACCGGAAAGCCGCTGCCGCCCTGCTCTGCCGCTTCAAACACCTGGCGCTTGGACCGTCCAAAAATTAGCAGAACGGTTTGCCGGGTGTTGAGCAAAGCAGCCAGGCTCAGGCTGATGCGTAAATGCGGGCTGCCGGCGGTTTTCACCAGCAGACTGAGACTTTCGTTATCCGGGTCCAGTGCCGGCTTGAGACCGTCAAAATCTGGAAACAGCGAAGCAAAATGTCCGTCTTCTCCCATGCCCAGCATGACGCAACCCAACGGGGACGGTAAGCGGGATAGTGACTGGTCGATCAGCGCTGGTGCCTCATCCGCAGCAACCCCATCACGGAAAAGCGGCAGAAACCCGCCCTGCGCTGCCTGGTGGCGCAACAGGCGCTCACGAATCAGCCGCTCGTTGCTGTCCGGATGATCGGCCGGCACCCATCGTTCGTCACTGGGAATGACGATCACCTTTGACCAGTCCAGCGGCAAAGCTGAAAGCTCATCGAAACAGGAACCGGGTGTAGAACCGCCGCTCACGACAAGACCACACTCTGACTGTTGTCCGAGACATGAAGAGATCGAATCCGCAATCAATTCCGCTGCAGCACGACTGGCAGCCGAACGGTTTGAAAACTCTCTGAACTTTACCAAGTTAGCCTTCACGCTAGTCCGGACGCCAGCGGCGGCCGTCGCGATCAACTAACAACGATGCGGCCGTTGGCCCCCAGGTTCCCGCCACGTATTCTTCGACCGGCTGGTTGGTTTCTTCCCAGGCCGCGATGATGTCATCGATCCAGCGCCAGGCAAACTCGACTTCGTCGCGGCGCATGAACAGTGCCGGGTCACCACGGATCACTTCCATCAGCAGGCGTTCGTACGCATCAGGATAACCCGTGCCAAAGGTCTGCTCGAAACTCAGGTCCAGGGAAACCGGTTGCAGGTCGAAGCCTCCAGGCCCCGGCACTTTGGACATCAGGCTGAGTTGCACCCCTTCGTCCGGCTGAAGGCGAATGCTGAGGCGATTAGGACCGCTGTTTCCGGTGAGTTCCGGAAAGATGGAATGCGGGACCTGTTGGAACTGGATCACAATCTCTGAGTACTTCTCCTTCAGCCGCTTACCTGTCCGCAGGTAAAACGGCACGTTCGACCAGCGCCAGTTATCGATCTGCAGTTTCAGTGCAACAAACGTTTCGGTGACGCTTTGCCTTCCGTCCAGCTCTTCAAGGTAACCGGGAACTGCTTCTTTTTTAATGGCACCAGCCTGGTACTGGCCCCTGACGGTGTGGCGTTTGACCTGTTCGACACCCAATGGCTTCAGTGAGCGTAAAACCTTCATTTTTTCGTCGCGCACCGCTTCGTGGCGGCGATTGGTGGGCGGTTCCATCGCGGTCAGACAGAGCAACTGCATCAGGTGGTTCTGGACCATGTCGCGCAGGGTTCCAACCTGGTCGAAAAACTCGATGCGGTTGCCCACACCCAGGTCTTCGGCAACGGTGATCTGGACGTGGTCGATATTGCTGCGGTTCCACAAGGGTTCAAACAACGAATTGGCAAAGCGTAAAGCCAGCAAATTCTGGACCGTTTCCTTGCCCAGGTAATGGTCGATTCTGAAAATCCGGTTTTCCGGAAAGCACTCACCCACCTGGTCGTTGATCAAGCGGGCTGACTCGTAATCTGTGCCCAGCGGTTTCTCCAGCACGATACGGACTTCCTCGCTAATCAGGCCGGTCTCGCGTAAACCCTGGGCGATCGGCCCGAACAGCTGCGGCGCCGTGGCGAGGTAGAAAACGCGAATACGGCTTTCATGGCCTTCCAGCACGGAAGACAGCCCTTGCCAGCTTGAAGTATCGAGTGCGTCGCACTGGACATACTGGAGCCGCCTGGAAAAATCGTTCCAATACTCGTCCGAATACTCAGAATCTTTCAGACGGGCAAGCAGTGATTGCCTGACCTTTTCAAGAAAGTCCTCCTGGCTGATATCCGAACGGCCGAGCGAGATAATCCGGCAATCGTCCGGCATCTGGCTGTCGCGATCCCGGTGGTAAAGGGCTGGCAGCAATTTCCGCAGAGCCAGGTCACCGGCGCCACCAAAAATAACCAGGTCAAATACATCTACTGGAATGAACTTTGCCATCTTAAAACCCTAACCGTTTATTGTTTCAGAGTTATTGCGAATAGCCTCAGGACTCGTCCATAAACGGATAAGGGAAATCCGTCGGCGGCACAAAGGTTTCCTTGACCGTGCGGGTCGAGACCCAACGCATCAGGTTAGCCGCCGACCCGGCCTTGTCGTTGGTTCCGGACGCCCGGCCACCGCCAAATGGCTGTTGGCCAACCACAGCTCCGGTTGGCTTGTCGTTGATGTAGAAATTACCCGCCGCGTTTTCCAGTTTAGCCATGGCCATGTTTACAGCACTGCGGTCACGGCTGATGATTGCTCCTGTCAGCGCATAGATAGAAGAACTGTCACACAGGTCCAGAACCTCTTCGAAGGCTTCGTCTTCATAGACGTAGATGGTCAGCACGGGGCCGAAAATCTCCTCCACCATGGTGCGGAATTTGGGATCGGTGGCCAGGATGACGGTGGGCTCGATGAAATAGCCGACAGAATCATCAGAGCTGCCGCCGAAAATGATCTCCGCGCCTTCGTTCTCACGCGTGTAGTCGATATAGGCTGTGATTGAATTGAAAGCGGACTGGTCGATCACCGCACCGACAAAATTACGGAAATCGGTCGGTGGACCCATCTTGACTCGTCCCAGGGCCTCTTCCATACCGGCCTCAACACCGGCCCAGAGTGAGCGGGGAATGTAGGCCCGGCTGGCTGCTGAACATTTTTGCCCCTGGTATTCGAATGAACCCCGCACCAGCGCCGTCACCACCACATCCACATCGGCACTGGCGTGTGCAACGACGAAATCCTTGCCGCCGGTTTCACCGACAATTCGCGGGTAGGACTTGTAACGATCTATGTTGCCGCCAATGTTCTTCCACATCTGCTGGAACACACGGGTAGAGCCGGTGAAGTGAACCCCGGAAAGGTTGGGGTCGGCCAGGCAGATATCACCTACGCTGGCACCCGAACCAGGCACAAAATTGATCACGCCGGGTGGCAGACCGGCCTCTTCCAGAATCTGCATGAACAAGTACGGTGTGTACACCAGCGATGAGGCAGGCTTCCATACCACCGTGTTGCCCATCAGGGCCGGCGCGGTCGGCAGATTGCCGGCAATCGCTGTGAAATTGAACGGGGTCACCGCAAACACAAAACCCTCTAGCGGCCGATGTTGCACGTAGTTCCAGATACCCTCGGAAGACTCAGGCTGCTTCTGATAGATTTCCCGGGCGTAGTGAACATTAAAGCGTAGGAAATCAACCAATTCACAGGCCGCATCAATTTCCGCCTGAAATGCCGTTTTTCCGCCGGTGAGCATGGCCAATGCATTCATCCGGGCCCGATATTTGGTCGCCAGCAATTCGGCTGCCTTCAGAAAAATGGCAGCGCGCTCTTCCCATCTGAATGCCCGCCATTCGCTCTGCGCGGCAACGGCGCAATCGATGGCCTGCTGCACTTCTTCCGGACCTGCCTTGTGGTAAGTGGCCATCACATGCTGGTGATCGTGCGGCATCACCACCTTACCCATGTTGCCGGTGGTTACCCGCTTACCGCCGATGACGATCGGAATTTCAATTTCGCCGGAAGACAGTTCTGCCAGCGCCTGTTTTAACTCGATCTTTTCCACGCTGCCGGGTGCGTAGTTGAGAACCGGTTCGTTAACCGGATAAGGCGGATCGATGACTGCGTTGTTGATCAGATTCATGGGTTATGTCTCTTGAATAAGTGATTAGGAATCAAGGCGTTTGTGCTAAGCGGTGCTGCATCATAGTTTAGCAGGTAAAAGAGTAAAAAAAGGGGTCAGAACCCTTTACTCGTCAATGGGCTGTGACGCTTTTTTTGGCCCAATTTTCCCCATGCGTGCGATCAGCCTGGCGGTGAGCAGGAAAGTGAGTATGGAAGTCGCCACCGAAGCCAGGCCCGGGCCAATCAGGCCGACGTAACCCGTCACCACGTAAAAGAGCACGATGTAGAAGCAGATACCCACCATGTGAATGCGCAACAGGGCTGTGGCCTTGCCCATGGCGTATGCTGAAGCCCGTAGCGGCGCACTGGCTAACTCAAAGGAAGCAGCGAGCAACAGCAGCGTCAGCAGTGGCGCAGCGGGCACATAATCTTCACCGATCAGGGCCAGCAGATATTCTCCGGTAAACCAGGCAAATACAACAATCAGCAGCCCGGCACTGCCGGCGATAAGAGAGGTCCGGAACTGCAACTTTTTGAACCCGCTTTCATCGGAACGCCATGCCCGTGTGAGGTCCGGAAACAAGACGTCCCTGAGCAAGGCAGCCGGTCTGCCCAGAATGGTAGATATTTCTCGCG
>CAYUBS010000150.1:0-5924 GCA_964443145.1 uncultured Wenzhouxiangellaceae bacterium
CTGGTTGTGAGCGTGATGATGGAGTCTGCCTTTTCGTCATGAACACCCTCGGCCAGTAGCTGTTTGCGGCACCAGTCCTGGCGGCCTGCCATCGCACCACCCGCCGACCACGCCCCGGGGCCTTGTTCGGCAATTAATTGAAGCAGGCGATGGACCAGGTTTCCGGCCAGGCGCGCATTTTCACCGGCCCACTTGAACTCAATGTAATCATGGACCTCAACAGGGTCGATTTCTGCCTGTTTCACACCCGTGGGTGGTGCCGGTAATTGCCAATCTGCAGCCAGGCGACGGAATTCCTGTGGTAAACCGGGGGAGGGAGTACTGTCCTCCGGGAGGGCTTCTGGCTGCCCATCATGAGCCGCCTGGATCAGTGGGGTTTGTTCGGCCTCAATCGCCGGCCACAATTCGCCAAGCATGGTACGCCCCGTGGCCTTGATCACACCTTTTGTGCTCGGCTTGATGCCGGCAAACAGGTAAAGGCTGCTTACGGCACGGGTGGTTGCTACGTACAGCAAGCGGCCGTTCTCCAGGCTCTGGCGCTTTTTTTCCACTTCAGAGATAAAGGTGATCAGATCACCCTGCTTCTTCTTTTGTTCTTTGTCCGCCGCGTTACGCATGGGCGACATCACGATCTGGTCCTGTCCGGCCAGCTCAAACCAGTGAAGCAGCTTGGTTTTGTCATTACCGGTGGTGCGGTTCAGGCCAGGCAGGATCACTGTGTCGAACTGCAGTCCCTTGGCCGCATAAATAGTCATGACCTGCAAATGGCCACCGGCGCTTGCATCGGGCTCTGCGTACAGCTTTTCCATGCGTTTACCGAGGGTATCGCGGTCAATCGGAAGGTTCTGGTTCTCCATCGTTTCGAGCAACGCAAAAAAAGTGGCCGCATCGTTCAATTCGCTATCGTTTTGGACGCAGGCCGGCCCCCCCAGGCGAACCCAGGTTGATTCGGCCAGCGTGCGGACAGACTCCTGGCCCCGTCTACCTGTCGCTTCCAGCAGGACTGGGGCGACGCGGTTCAGACGTTGTTGTCCGTCTGCGGACGATACGGATTGTGTAGCCAGCGACTGGAGGATGACTCTGCCCGAATCGCCGCCGGCCAACTCATCAAGGTCTTTTAGTTCGAGACCCACGAACGGGGCGCGTAATACGGCCAGCCAGGCCAGGCGGTCGGCGGGCTGCGTCAACGCCAGCGTCAGTGAAACCAGATCCTGGATGGTGGGCGCTTCGGCCAGTGGGTTGAAATCGATCGCCTGGTAACGGAAACAGGAATCGTCCTCCTTTCTGCGGTCGAGCAAAGCCAGGATTTCAGCTGCCTGTTTTCTTGAGCGCACCAGGATGGCAGTTGAGCGTTCCGGGTCAGATTTTCCGATGATGTCTACAATGCGGCGTGCTTCTTCTTCGTAATCAGTCCCGGGCAAAATCCTGATCTCCACACCCCCTTCTCCGCCAGCGCCGGGGGCCGCAGCTGATTCGCTGTAACACACGGCATCCTTGACCGGGTCGCTGTGTTCCGGCATGACGTCCGGAAAAACGCGGTTAACCCAATTCACGACAGGAGTGGTCGAACGGAAATTTACCTTCAGTTGCAGTGGCTCGAGTTCAATGTGTTTGAACATCTGTCCTTCATAGGCCTGGATGAACAGGCTCACCTCGGCCTTGCGGAAACGGTAGATGGACTGCATCGGGTCGCCCACCAGGAACAGCGTGCGCCCGTCTCCCCGGGTCCATCCGGCCGTGAGCCGGTCGAGCAGGCGGATCTGGCTGAGCGAAGTATCCTGGAACTCATCCACCAACAGGTGTTCGATGCGATAGTCCATGCGCAGAGCAAGGTTGCTCGGTGCCTCGTCGTGCCCAAGGGCGTCGAGCGCACGCACGGCGATTTCGCTGAAATCGGCTTCACCGGTTTCAGACATCACTATTTTCCATTCCTGGAAAGCGCGGATCAGGATGCGCATCAGGGATTCAAGGGATTCCCACGCTTCATCCTCGTAGTCCGGGCGGGGCAGCTTGCGGATCGATTGGAATTGCTCCAGCAGCCTTTCGTCATCGCGCAGTGAATCGAGCAGAGCGCCGAAGTTGTCTTTCCATTCCTGGCGAAGCAATTTTTCTTCGCCACGAAGGCCGGTCGTGCCGGGAAAACCCATCTTGGCTATCAGCCGGGATCGCCAGGTTCCGCTTGCTGTGAGCAGAAAGTTGATCATGGCAACCCAGTTATCCAGTGCATCAGCCGAAGCAGGCAGATCCAGCGTGTCGCCGGCTGGTCCGGTACACACTGCAAGAAGTGCCTTCAAAGCGATTTCGTCTTCGGACGAGTTACCCACGGCATACTTCATGAAGCGAGGCAGTTCATCCGCCAGCTGCGCAGGTAAGCTGTCGCGGGCTGCAGACAGCTCCGCCTCTACCAGTAACTCAAGTGCCCCTTCCAGGCGCTGGCGATTAAAGCCGTTGCCGCACTGGACGTCCAGCAAATGCCCAATCCATTGCTCGCGGCGCCCCAGCATGCTGGTCAGCAGCTCCACCAACCGGTCGTACTGGTTATCGTAGCGATCCAGTACGCGGACCACATCAGCCTGCAGTTCGTCCTTGTCATCTTCGATCGCGGCCATGGTCCGGGCAGCAGCTGCCCGGTACAGGGCCTCGGGATCTTCAGAGATTTGCTGGCCGCCACCGAGACCGGAAAGCACCGGTAACTGGCGCCCGAGTTCGCTGCACAGGCTGTCGATGGTGCGGATACGTAAACGGTTGGGCTGCTGTAGCAGGTTCCAGCCCCGCTTCCGGTTGTTCTCCAATACGGCCTGGGCGAGTTCCCGGCTGACCCGCTCGTGGGGTGCCAGAGGTCCTTCCGGTTCGCGGGTTGCTGCCTGCAGACCGGTGAGTAGTCGATGGCTCATTTCCGCAGCGGCCTTACGCGTGAAGGTGATCGCGATGACTTCTTCCGGGTTTTCCACAGTGGCCAGCAGGCTCAACATACGTTGTGTGAGTAATTCTGTTTTACCCGATCCTGCCGGTGCCTGAACAATCCATGAGCGGGTTGGATCGCGCCCGAGGTCACGTTCTTTCCAGTCGACCGGACGGCTCACGAGACCACCTCTGCACTGTTGGTTTTCTGTAGTTGCTCCAGTTCGTTGATGCGACACAGGGGCTGCAAATCACAATAGCTGTTTTTACAGGTACTACTGCCGTCTTTGGGGTCGATCGAGGCCTCTCCCGCCAGGAATTCCGCCATCAGGCGATGCAGGATCTGCCTCCAGTTTTCAATAGTTGCCGGCATGTCTTCTCCTGCCCCGATGATGTCCTGGTTATAGGGCCTCGCAGCCGGGGGCAAATCAGGAAAAAGGCCATCCCGGGTAACCACGCCACGGTAGAGGCATCCATCGTCGCGGAGCACGGCAAAAGCAAGCGCGGCCGGAGTGTTTTCGGCGCTGATGGCATACAAGGGCAGTTGCGGATCCTCGGGGCGGTCGCCGAACCATTTTTTTGGGTCGACCTTGCCGGTTTTGTAATCAATGATGGCCTCGTCGCCGTTTTCAAGCCGGTCTATTCGGTCGATGATCAGGCGAATGGTCTGGCCTTCGATCTCATGCATGATTTCACGTTCAAAGCCGATGACTTCAAATGGGGCGCGGGTTTTCTCCAGTTCCAGTGACGCTGCAGCCAGCCGCGCCAGGCGGTCGGCCTCTACCTGTCTGAATCCTGGCCGGTAGGTAAGTCCGCGCTCGTCACTCACGGCCAGATCGACACAGCGGCGGATGCGGGCTTCAGTGCTTTCCTCGTCCAGAGCCAATAACGCCTCGAGCGTCCGGGTTTCTTCCCAGAAAAGTTCGAGAACCTTGTGCATCAGGCTGCCGTGCAGCATTGGACTGATTCCGTCTACGGGTGTTTCCAGCCCGTCTGCTCCCAGGCGATTACTGGCAAACGCCCGAAACGGGCAGAGGGCCTGGTGTTTGAGAATCGAGCTGCCACCACGGGCTGTGCCCCGTTGTAATGGGTCTGGAAAATTCAGGGTTATGGTCTGCGGGGCATCAGCTGAACCAACCACCGTTTGCCAGCTTTCACCCTGCCAGCCTGGCACCTCAGCACACGATTCAATGGTACCTGTGGTTAACAGCGGGCTGGGTAGTACGTCTTCACCATCCACGTTTCCGGCGTAACTGAAAACACAGTCCGGGGCCGTTTCCAGTAAGCGCTGCGTGACGGTAAGTGCGACCTCCAGCTCGCGTTGCGGGCTGGATTGCGGGAGGCTTGCCTGTTGTTGCAAAACACCCGGAATGAAGGGGTTGGGTTGGGCTGCGGGTGGCCAGTTGTCGTTTTGCAGGCCAAGCACCCACAGATGATCAAAGCGCAAGCCGCTGATTTCGTATAAGCCCAGCACCTGTATGTTTGCAGGCGGAGTGTGGGGCTGAAAAACCCGTTCGCGACAGATTTGCAGCAGTTTGCCGGTAGCCGCCCCGCAGCTGAGCCTGGGGACGGTGACATCCAGTGTTGCAAGCTCGCGTAATGCATCCTGCCAGACCTGGAAAGTCTGCCAGTTTTCGCTGTGCTCCCCGGGCCCGGCTGAGCCGGCTTCGCTGCCCAGCGGCCAGCCAAGGCTCGACAGCAGGCCGTCGAAAGATTCTGCCCATGAAGAGGGCGGGCGGGTGCCCGTGTGTTTGCGTTCGAACCCTGCCAGGATTTGAATCAGCCAGCCCAGTACCGGACTGCTCCAGGAGCGCGGCTCCCACTGATCGGGTGGCAGTTCCTGCCGGTTGTGGTCATGTTTTCTTATCTCGCCGGCGCGGTAGCGTACCTCGTCCAGCTTGAGCTGCCGGGGGTAGTTTTCACGCAGGCATTTCTCCAGCAGGGCACGGCTGTCGCGCTCCACTTCGCCGCCCTTTACCCAGGGTGAGCGTAAAACTCGACCGATGTCCTGGATATCGATGCGCTTGTTCAGTAAGCGCAGCAGATCGAAGGCCGATTCGATCATCGGGACGTTGGCAAGTGGTCTGCCCAGGGACAGGTTCCAGGGTTTCGCCTTGCCGGGTTCGGCATGGCTTCCCGGCGTGAGAATTTTTTCCAGTTGACGCTCGACCTCGGCCCGCCGGGCCTGCAGGTCGGGTACAACCACGGCAATCTGCGCATCCGGGTCCTGTTCAAACCAGTAGCGGACGCAGCGCGCCATCTGTTCCAGCTCTTCCCTGCTACTGGCACCCCGCCACAGCTTCGGGCCGGGAGCCTTGCTGGCGATTTCCAGTTGTTCAATGGAACAGCCACCACTGCGGATGGCATCGATCAGCTCCGCTTGTCCCGGATTGAGTTCATCGAAACCGAGCAGGCCAACTTCGGCAGGGACTGGCAGCCCTCCTTTCCCAATGGCATCGCAAAGCAGTGTGGTGCGGTCTTCCGGTGCTATCCAGCCATGGCGCCGGCAAAGCGAATCGAACAGGCTGTTCCAGTGATGGAAATGGGTGTGGTTCTCGTTGTCGTCCCCCAGCCAGCTCGAATGATGGAGGTCCAGGCGCCAGTCTACTGCGAGCTTTCGGGTATCCCGCAAGCGGCCGGCAAGGGACTCAGGGCGCAACAGGTGGCCTGCCTTTGGATCATTCTTCAGGATGCCTTCCCACAGGCTGAGCAGTTGTTGGTTAGCCGGAACGCAGCCCTGGGTGCCCTCCAGCCCCTGAAGCCCCTGTAGCCCGGCTGTTTCCCAAAGCCGGTTGAGCAGGGCATCCCACGAAATAATTTCGGCGCTCGGCCACTGCCGGTCTCCGCGCTCAATGCGCCAGCGGGTGTATTGGCCGGCCAGCACGCGGGCCAGGCGGCTGTTGGCGGTAACCAGCAGCAGACCGGAGGAAAGCCGTTCGAACAGCGAGGCATAATTCAGCGTGGAAACTGTCATGTGGATATCATACTGTGTGCGCTCTCATTACTTGAGAATTTAGAGCAAA
>CAYUBS010000151.1:0-5855 GCA_964443145.1 uncultured Wenzhouxiangellaceae bacterium
GTTTTCGGGGCTATAACGCGCCGGGAGCGCGTTACAAGCGAACAGGGACGTGCCCCAGCGTGCCCCGAATAGAGCACACCCACATCCCTCACTGGCACGGCCCCTCAGAACCTCTGACCCCGGAAGCCCACCAAATCCGGCAAGCCCCCTCATCACTAACCATACATGGCCCAATCGGATTCCGCGGCGTACAAGCCTTCCCATACAAAACACACTGATTCGGATAAATCTTACCCAGCACCACCCGTGCACAATCGCATCCCGGCGGCATTTCCCCGGCCCGCTTGCGGTCTTCTTCCGGCTTGATTGAAAACCGGGTCCGCGCATCGATGTCGCCCAGCTCCGGTTTCAGCGTGAACCCGGAACCCGGGATCACACCAATGCCGCGCCAGTTCGCGTCGGTGACATCCATCACCTGGTTTAGTACCGCCTGGGCAGTCGGGTTGCCGCCCGGCTGTGCGACTGAGGTGTAGCAGTTGTCGAGGAAGGGTTTGTTTTCGATCACCTGGCGCAGCACCGAGTACAGCGCGGCCAGCAAGCTCTCCGGTATGAATCCGGCCACGGCGGCGGGGATGGCGTGCTTCGCGGTTACGAACTCCCATTCTTCCGGGCCCATCACGGTGGAGACGTGTCCCGGGGCAATCAGTGCGTCGAAACCGGGCGTGCCGCTGTCCAGCAGCATCGCTACCGCCGGCCAGGTCAGGCGGCCGGACAAAAGCAAAGACAGATTCGGTGGCAAGCCCTGCTGCAAACCATTGGCGATCAGGCCGGCGACGGGTGCAGTGGTGGTTTCAAAACCTGCGGCAAAAAACACCACTTCCTTATCCGGGTTGTCCTGTGCGATCGACAGCACTTCCTCGGGGGATGAAACCGGCCGCACATCACCGCCTGCTGCCTTGGCCTGCTCCAGTGAGCGCGGCTCGGCTTTGGGTGCATTACACGGCACGCGCAACATGTCGCCAAACGCGGCAACGATCACATCATCGCGACGCGCCAGCTGGATGGCGGCGTAAATATCTTCTTCGGGACAAACGCAGACCGGGCAGCCCGGCCCGGGAATCAATTCAACCTGTGGTGGCAATGCGCCGCGCAGCCCGGCCATGGTGATGGAGCGTTCGTGACCACCGCACACGTTCATCACGCGCACCTTGTCCGGCAACGGCAGGCTGCGAATGCGTTCCAGCCAGCTGCGGGCGTTGCTCATCCGGTCAGCCCGGGTGATGCAGCGAGGCACCGTCCGGCTGGACGCTGGGCTTCATTTCGGTGCCGGCGCGGCGGGTGGCGACTGCGTTGCGCAACCAGCCCAGCCAGCTCTCCAGGCTTTCCGGGCGACGGGCAGAAAGCGTAAATACATCGGCCGGATTGGCCAGCTCGCGCAGGTGTCGTTCTGCTTTTGCGGTATCAAAGTCGTCCAGCACTTCGAGCAGGTCGGACTTGGTCAACAGCATCAGGTCAGCCGCGCGGAACATCACCGGGTACTTGGCCGGCTTGTCGTCACCTTCTGTAACCGACAGCAAGGTAACGTTGGCATGGTGGCCGAGGTCAAAGCTGGCCGGGCACACCAGGTTGCCGACGTTTTCAATAAACAGGATGTCGATGCCGTCCAGGTCCATAGCGTGCAGCGCGTCGTGCACCATGTGCGCATCCAGGTGGCAGGCCTGGCCGGTGGTGATCTGTACCGCCGGCACACCGTGCGCGCGGATTCGCTCGGCGTCGTTTTCGGTCTCCAGATCACCTTCCACCACAGCGATCGAAAACTCACCACCGATCGCTTCGATGGTCGCTTCGAGCAAGGCGGTTTTACCCGACCCGGGCGAGGACATCAGGTTGACCGCCAGAACGCCATGCCGGTTAAAGTGCTCCCGGTTGTGCCCTGCCTGGTGGTCGTTCTCTTTTAAAAGGCCACTTAATACTTCGATCGAGGCCCTGCCTTCGGACGTTTGCCCCAGTTTGCCCCCGGCTTTCACCAGGTGGGCGTTGGCGGGGGTGATGGAACAACCACAAGTGTCACACATGGGAGCTACTCTCCTTGGTTTCGATCTCCAGGCTCATCAGCATCAGCTCTTCGCCTTCGGTTACGTTGACGCGCCATTCGCCGCAGAATTCGCAGATCAGGCGGTTGGCGGGGACGACGCTGCTGGCTCCGCATTCCTGGCACTTGACCACGATGGGGCCCTCTTCGATTTCCAGCTCGGCCTCGGCCGCGACGGTTCCGGCGCGTGCGATTTCAAACGCATGCGCCAGCAGAGATGGTTCTATTCCGGACAACCCACCCACCCGCAAGCGGATCAGGTCGACTGCTTTTGCCTGGTTGTCATATGCGATTTGCTGCACCTGTCGCATCAGACCCTGGCAGACGGACAATTCATGCATTGAGTGCATCTTCCGCTGCGAATATTTCGTCGAACAGGTCCCAGGAGGTCTGCGCGTCTTCCTCGGTCATCTTCTGGATCGCGTTACCCACGTGGATCATCACCAGGTCGCCGACCTGCAGGTTTTCATGTTGCAACAGGAACAGGCTGGCCTTGCGTTCTATGCCACGCGCTTCGCAGCGGGCATTGAAGCCGTCGATTTCGATGATCCGCATGGGGACTCCAAGACACACAGGCCGCTCCTGATAATTAATGTACTGAAAGGAATTTAATACTAGCCCACTTACCTTCTATTGACCCTGATCAATATCATTCGATATTCCGAATTATATGATGCAGCCTGCATCTTTGAATACACGTGTATTAGACTATCCTAATATTGAAATAATAATACGGGATCTATGAACGCACCGATGAACACTAAGAAAGTCCTGGTGATGGGTATTGGAAATACCCTTCTGCAGGATGATGGCGTGGGCATACACGTCACCGAGCTGTTCAACTCCTCCCGCGATCCCGATCCCAACATTGCCGTACTCGACGGCGGCACCATTGGCTTGGCACTGCTGCCTGAAATTGAAGATGTAGACGCGGTGATCATCGTCGATGCATCCGAACTCGGCGAGCAACCGGGAACCATGCGCATTTTCCACAACCAGGAAATTGACCAGCAGCTCTCCGGAAAACGCCGCTCGGTACACGAGGTCGCGCTGTATGACCTGTTCTCTGCCGCAGCCATCCGCGGACGCTGTCCGCCGCAACGCGCCCTGATTGCGATCCAGCCGGCCTGTACCGAATTGGGCCTGGACCCAACTCCCGAAGTCAAAGCCACCATCCCGAAGGCCCTTGAGGCGATCACAACCCTGACCGACAGTTGGCAGCATGCTGCGCGATAGCGCCGCACCCTGCCTGAGCGACCGGGCCACCGGTATGGCGCTGTCCGTACTGGCCGAAGCCAGCCGGCTACTGGAAACACTCGCCTCTACCGGCGAGGCAGGTTTCATCGACCTGCGCAGCCTGCCGCTGAGTGATGCCGACCGCAGCCAGCTTGAAGAGGTGCTGGGGCGTGGCGAAGTTCAGGCAGAACTGGACGTGGCCGGAAAATCCGAAGTCTGGGAAACCTCGTTCGCCGGAATCTGGTGGATCCGCCACCGCGGCGCCGGCGACAAGATTTCGACCGAAGAAATTGCGGTGTGCCGCATCCCTGAAATACTGATTACCCACCCTGTCGATATTGAAGCGGCCGCCAGCCGACTTCGCGAAGAACTGGAGACAACTGATGTCTGACAAAAAAACACTGGGTAAGATGCTGACGGAACGTGGCGTATCGCGCCGCTCTTTCCTGAAATACGCATCCTACACGGCCTCCATCATGGCACTGCCGCCCACCGCGGCATCAGCAATCGCCCAGGGCATCTCCAACGCCCGGCGCCAGTCGGTGATCTGGCTGTCGTTCCAGGAGTGCACCGGCTGCACCGAATCGTTCACCCGGGCCAAGGCACCATCGATCGAAGACCTTATTTTCGATTTCATCTCGCTGGACTACCACCACACGCTGATGAACGCCTCCGGCCACCTGGCTGAGGAAGCGCGGATGACGGCGATGAAAGAAAACGCCGGCAAATACATCGTGATTGTGGATGGCTCGATTCCGCTCAAAGATGACGGGGTTTATTCGACCATCGCCGGCATCACCAACCTGCAAATGCTGGAAGAGACCTGCAAAGATGCCTTTGCAGTAATTGCTGTGGGCAGTTGCGCAACTTTTGGCGGTATCCCCGGCGCGAACCCGAACCCAACCGGCGCGGTGGCGGTCTCCGACATCATCACCGACAAGCCAATCATCAATATCTCCGGTTGTCCGCCGATCCCCGAAGCGATGACCGGTACGATTTCCTACCTGCTGGCCTTCGGCTCGATACCCGAACTCGACCATCTGGGCCGGCCCAAGGCCTTTTACGGCGAAGCCATCCACGATCGCTGCTACCGCCGCCCGTTCTACGAGCGCGGCATGTTTGCCAAAAGCTTTGACGACGAAGGCGCCCGCCAGGGCTGGTGCCTGTTCGAAGTCGGCTGCAAAGGGCCGGTCACCTACAACGCCTGCGCCACGCTGAAGTGGAACGGCGGCGTGTCCTTCCCGATTCAGTCCGGACACGGTTGCCTGGGTTGCTCCGAACCCAATTTCTGGGACATGGGTGGATTCTACAAACCGTTGTCCACGGCCACCGGTGACGCTACCAAGTTTGCCGGCGGCGCAGTGGTTGCCGGTGCCGCCATCGGCGCTGCCAGTGCAGCGATGGCCCGCAGTAAGAGAAACAAAATTTTGAAGGAGAGCAAATAATGGAACTGCTGGAATTTGCACGCGGCCCGGTTTTGCTGTTTGCCATTACCGTGTTCATCGGCGGAATATCCTTCCGCATCTTCTCCCTGTTGCTGATGTGGCGGACCAAGGACTCCTCTGCCGGCAGAGCGCAGGAAAAGCCCGTGTTCATCGCGGCGATCCGCGAGATCATCCGGCGTTTGTGGCCACAAGCTGCATACAAGGAACGCACCATGTTCGCGCTGGTCAACGGCTACGTGTTCCACTTCGGACTGGCTCTCATCGTATTTTTCCTGGCGCCGCACATCCTGTTCATCAAGGACCTGATCGGCCTGTCATGGCCGTCACTGCCCAACAACGTTATCTACGCCATCAGTATTGTCACCATGGTGTCGCTGATCGCGGCACTGGTGATGCGCTTCTCCAACCCGGCGCAACGCATCATCTCGACGTTTGATGACTGGTTCAGCTGGATCGTGACCTTCGTACCGGTGCTGACCGGCGTGATCGCCACCAGCCACCTGGGCGCCCGTTACGAAACATTGCTGGCGCTGCACATCCTGAGCGTTTCCGTACTGCTGGTGTGGCTGCCGTTCGGCAAACTGATGCACGGTTTGCTCGTCTTCGTGACCCGCAGCCAGACGGGTGCACAACTCAACCATCGCGGCGCCCAGCTGTGAACCTGACAACAAAGGACGGTACAGAACAATGAATACAAGAGTCGTAGTTGATCCGGTCACCCGCATTGAGGGCCATTTACGCATCGAAGCGGAAAGAAGCGACGACGGGCAGATCACCGGTGCCTGGAGCTCCGGCACGATGGTTCGTGGTATCGAACTGATCCTGCAGGGTCGCGACCCGCGCGATGCATGGGCCTTCGCCCAGCGCATCTGCGGTGTCTGCACACTGGTCCACGGCATCGCCTCGGTGCGTGCAGTGGAAGATGCAGTGGGTTACAAGATTCCACCCAACGCGCAGCTGATTCGCAACCTGATGATCGCCACCCAGTACGTGCACGATCACGTGATGCACTTTTATCACCTGCACGCGCTGGACTGGGTTGATGTTGTGTCCGCCCTGTCGGCCGACCCCAAAGCCACTTCGCAACTGGCACAGTCGATTTCCGGCTACGCCAAATCCAGCCCCGGTTACTTTGCCGATAC
>CAYUBS010000152.1:0-3139 GCA_964443145.1 uncultured Wenzhouxiangellaceae bacterium
ACTCAATTGCTCATTGAGCTGAATGAGTTGCGAAACGCCAGCGCGTAACGCCAGCCAGCCGGTAGATTTTTTAGTTTCTACAATCCTCTCTCAATCATCGTTCGCTGTCGCAGCATGCTAAGATTACATGCAAAATCCGTGGTTGTTACGCGAGGATCGATACGTGAAGAGGATGATTTGGCTTGCGTTTGGTTTGCTGCTCGTCGCATCGAGTGCCTGGTCGCAGCAGATGTCGGACATCCTTATCCAGGAACCTGGATCATTGGGTGAAGGGTGGCGGGGATTCACCGATTTGGGCTTCCTTCTCAACGCTCTGTTGACGCTCTCACTCGCAGCTATCCTCGGCGCCGCAATCGCTTACCATCCCAAGAACCGGCAGATAGCGGACACGCTGGAAGAGATCGAAGCTCCTAAAGTCTGCGTCACATATTCCGTGATCGGAGCCCTCGTCGGCATTATGGTAGTCAAGTATGGCCTGGTAGTGGGCTTTGTCCTTTTCGGTATCGGTGGGCTGATCCGCTTCCGCACGATTCTTCGGTCGGCGAGTCTGACCGGCCAGGCAATTTTTGTCACGCTCATAGGCCTGTCTTGTGGGCTGGACCTGCCGCACGTAGCGGTGTTGGCGACAGTATTCGGCTTTGTGTTGATCTACGCTCTCAACACCCGCTTCACCTATCGCATCAACGTCAGAGCACTCCCACCCGAGCGCATTGCCGATGCGGCAGATGTGTATCGGGGCGTACTCGAACAAGAGGGCTGTCGCATCATGAGCGAAAAGAAGAGTCCTGAGAAGGCGAGAGTCACGTTCATCTTCCGTAGCAAACGGGATGTTCCACGCCGTCACCTGGAAGAACTCCTTGAAACTAAGATCGACCCTTCATTGAAGGGTTACCTCGACTGGGAGGTCGACTAGAATTGTTGTTCTATACTTGGCGTCCACAACTCGAATCAAATCAAGGAGAACGAGAAAATGGCGGACTCTCTTTACGCTCGGCTCGGCGGCTACGATGCAATCGCAATGTTTGCAACAATGGTTGTCCACCAGGCGCAGGCAGATGAATTGCTTAAGCGCTTCTGGGCACATCGCGGCCAGGACCGACTTGATAGTGAACTCCAGCTTCTGATCAACTATCTCGTCCATAAGACGGGCGGACAGATGTATTACGCCGGTCGCGAAATGGGCCCTGCCCATAAAGGCATGGGAATCACCGAGGCTGACTGGGTGCGTTTTATCGAGATCGTAGGAAGCGTTGCCGGTGAACTGGGTGTCCAGGCTACTGAAGGCGGTGAAGTGATGGAATTCTTTGACAGCCTCAAAGGTGACATCGTCGAGTAGAGCTTACGTTAGCGTAATAGCGTCAAAAAATCCGGGGGTGGGGGAGTTTCAAATAACAGCCACCTGTTCGTTTCCGGATGGGTGATACTCAGCCGCGAGGCGTGCAGACCCATTCGCGGGCCATCCTTGCCGTATCGCTGGTCGCCTACCACCGGGTATCCAAGCCACGCCAGGTGAGCTCGTATCTGATGCTGGCGGCCGGTGTCCAGTTTTATACGTAAAAGAGTCCGTCGACTAACGCTTCGCTCGGTAGTGAAATGGGTCACCGCGCGTTTGGCGTCCGGGTGCGGCCCGACATGCATCTGGTAGATTACCGGGTCGGGGCGTAGCGGTTGATCGATCGTGCCTTCCGCAGGCTTTGGACAACCCTCCACGATCGCAAGGTAGGACTTCTCCACGGCCTTCCAATCTTTCATCACCGCTTCGCGCATTTCCCGGGAGGTAGCGAACAGCAGCACTCCGGAAGTATCGCGGTCAATTCGGTGTACCGGCCACAACTTTATCGACTTGTTACGACGCGACAGGTGGTCGCGCAGTATGCCCAGTGCGTGGGGCTCATTATCTTTTTGGGAAGCAACCGACAGCAGGCCTGCTGGTTTATTGATCGCGACCAGATCCCTGTCTTCATAGAGAATATCCAGCTGTGGTCGCACATTGACAGGGCCCCGGGGTGAGGCTTCGACAACCACCTGGTCACCCGCCAGCAGGCCGTGGTCATGCCGGGTAACCCGTTTTCCGTTTACGCTGACGCAACCGCTTTTAAGGCGCTGTTTGATCGTGCTCCGCGACCAGCCCTGAAGCTTGGCGATAAGGCATGGGAGTAGGGTGGTGTCTGCCTCTACCGTCAGTTTATCGGTCATTAATCTTAATCACCATCGGGGTTCATACCCTTCAGGAACTTGAACAGGTCGCTATCGGTGGACAGGATAAGCGTTGAGTTCGACTCAATAATTTCCTGGTAGGCCTGCATGGTGCGTGTGAATTCATAAAATTCCACGGCTTCAGGACTCTGGTTATATGCCCGCGCATAAATCTCCGTGGCTTTAGCATCTGCCGCGCCGCGGATCTCCTCCACCTCGCGGTACGCTTCAGACTGAATTTTATTCAGGTCACGCACGCGGTTGCCGCGAATCCTGGCCGCCTCGCCATTGCCTTCCGAGAGGAAGCGTTCGGCAATTTGCCGGCGTTCGCTGATCATCCGGTCGTAGATCTTCGGCCGCACACTTTGATTGTAGTTAATGCGCTTGAACCTGATGTCGAGCAATTCGATTCCAAACACCTGGACCTTTTCCGCCGCGGCATCAAAGATTTCCTTTTCAACCAGTTTTCGACCCTTATTAATGGGCACGAGCGAACCCATCTTGGCCTCTTGCTGCGCACCGGTCAGCAGTGAATCACGCAGGGGCACACGATCGCTTGTCGTGCGGATGATCTCTATCAACTCATGCTTGGCCACCGCATTGCGAGTTTCACTGCCCAGGATGTCGTCCAGCCGCGATTGGGCACTGCGCTCATCGCGTAAGCGTAGAAAATATTGCAGTGGGTCTACAATCCGCCAGCGTGCAAACAGATCAACCGATATATATAGCTTATCTTTGGTCGGCATGTCAGACGGGCTGCCATCCCACTCAAGAACCCTCTTGTCGATCGGGTTTACCACCTGGATAAACGGGATTTTTACCTTCAGTCCGGCTGTCGTAACGGGCTCGTCGACCGGTTTGCCAAACTGTGTGATGATCATTTGCTCTGTTTCGCTCACGGTGTAGAGCGCGCTCATCAGGACAAAAGCTGCGATACCCAGAA
>CAYUBS010000152.1:3239-5773 GCA_964443145.1 uncultured Wenzhouxiangellaceae bacterium
GTTTCGCTCACGGTGTAGAGCGCGCTCATCAGGACAAAAGCTGCGATACCCAGAACCACCAGGCCGCCAATGTTCATAGCCTTACTCATGGTGTTTCTCCTTTCGGTGTCCCGAGGTTTAGCAGGGGCAGAATTCCCTGCGTCTCATCGTCTACGATGATCTTGGACTCAAGTTTGGGTAAAACCTCCTGCATGGTCTCTATATATATGCGGCGACGGGTCACCTCGGGTGCTTTTTGGTACTCCGTTAACAAGGCATTGAAGCGGCTGGCATCACCTTCAGCCTCGTTGATTCTCTTGAGCCGGTAGCCGTCGGCTTCGCGAATTCTTTGGTCTTTCTCACCTTCGGCAAGCGGGATGACCTTGTTATAGTCGCGCCGCGCTTCATTGATCAGTTTTTCTTTCTCTTGCTGAGCCTGGTTCACTTCGTTAAAAGACTCCTGCACCGGGCCGGGCGGATTGATGTTTTTCAACTGCACCTGGTCGATGCTGATGCCCATTTCGTACTTGGTAGCCAGTACCTGCATTTTAGCCAGGGCCTCGGTTTCGATTTCCTGGCGACCGATGGTTATGACTTCATCCACGGTCCTGTCACCGACGACTTCGCGCATGACAGATTCAGAGACATGGCGCAACGTGCCCCTGGGCTGGCGCACCTCGAACAGAAATTTGCGGGGATCTGAAATGCGGTATTGGACCACCCATTCCACCAGTGCCGAATTCAGATCACCGGTGACCATTACGGTTTCCTGTCTGCCATCGTTCCTGGGGCTTTGGAATTGGTCACGGGCGCCGGGTGTTGCAAACCCGAATTCCTGTTTCAGCTGACGCTTAACAGGAACGATTGAGGCTACATCGACACCGAACGGCAGCTTGAAGTGAAGGCCGGGCGGCACTTCCTTGTTATATGCGCCAAATCTTTGAATGACGGCCACCGAATCACTGGGTACGGTGTAGTAGGCCGTCCAGGCTGCCAATCCAATCAGAACGATGATGACAATGCCAACGCGACTGCCTGAACCACCACCCGGCACCAGTTGCTTAATCCGTTCCTGTCCCTGGAGAATCATTTCTTCCACTTCCGAACCGGGGCGCCTCGGGCCACCGCCGCCATTGTTATTACCTTGCCAGGACATAGGACTGCTCTCTTTTTAGTGCTTGCGAAGGAGTGATTGTATACCCTTACACGAATAACCATTCATCTGAAACAACTTAAGAAGGAAAATCTTGGACAGCTATCTCATCTCTATTGCCGGCAACATTGCCGCCGGCAAATCCACCCTTACCAAGGCACTGGAAAATCGGACCGGCGGAAAAATCGTATCCTTCCTCGAGCGGGTTGATTATGTTAAGAAAAATGGCTATCTGCAGAAGTACTACGAAGCGGTCACAGCCTATGACCGGCTTAAAGGAAAGAAGCTCAGTGGCAAGGGCCGAAGCGGATTTCTCAAGGTTAAGGAAGAAGCGGAATATTGGGGGTACAAAATCCAGGAAACCTATTTCCTGTCACGCCTGCTGGACCTGGGTGTGCTGAGTGAGATGCTGCGCGAGGGACAGTCGGTTGCCCAGGACCGGAGCATCTACGAAGATCAGATTTTTACCAAGAACTCGAACAACTACGAATACATCACCGACGAGGATTACCGGAAATACCTGGACCTGTTCAAACTGATGATGACTAACAAACCAAAGCCGGACCTTATCATCTACCTGGAAAGTGATGTCGATGCCCTCAAGTCGAGAATCCTGGGCCGCAGCCGGGATGAGGAGGCTGAACTGGCGAGTCCGAAAAACACCTATCTGTCCAACCTCAACGACCTGTATCGGCCATGGATCATGAAGTGTGGTTTCCCCTACCTGATTATTGATACCGAAGAGGTGGACTTCAGGAGAGAGGATGGCCTGGAACAAGTGGTTGCAGATATCATTCGTACCGTGCCCGGGACAGAGGATTTGTTTAAAGGACCAATGGTGAATCAGCAGTTTGATTTCATTTAGTTTGCAGTGGTGTACGGGTTTAGTGGTGACAGGTATGATGCCATTACGGCTCTGGGCCTAAGTTATTTCCAAAATGGACGGGAGATTATCGAATGGACTTGCTTGAAGTATTCAGGGACTCGGACGACGTGGTTGAGTTTTCCACCGGGTCGGTAATATTTGAGGAAGGTAGTGAGGCCGAATTCATGTATGTCATCCTTGATGGCGAAATCAGGCTTTCGCTGCATGGGCAAACCATCGCGACTGCTGGCGCTGGCACTATCGTTGGGGAGATGGCGCTTTTGAATTCAGAAGCTCGAAGTGCAACAGCAACCACCATGGACGATTGCCGGTTGGTGCCGATAGACGTGCACAGCTTTAAGTCGCTTATCCAATATACGCCGGATTTTGCTTTGCACGTGATGAACATGCTGGCTGACCGGCTACGCCGGGTTAACGAAGCTTTGTCCGGGCTTTCTGCTGGCGAAGGTCTTTAAATAGGCCATCATTCGCCCATCACCACCCTTGGTTGTTCCGTGGTCAATGATGCTGCGAGTT
>CAYUBS010000153.1:0-5751 GCA_964443145.1 uncultured Wenzhouxiangellaceae bacterium
CATAACGTGGTATCGTGAAGAAAGAACACCACTACGGAAAAGCCATGAACTACGAAACCATCAAATACGAAATAGACGGCCCACTCGCGTGGATTACGCTTAACCGGCCGAAAAAACTGAACGCCATCAACCAGGCCATGGTCGAGGAGCTGAAATCAGCCATGGATCGCGCCCAGCTCAATGACGAGGTTCGGGTCATCATTCTTAAAGGCGAGGGCCGCGCCTTCTCGGCCGGGTTTGACCTGGAGTTCGACTCCGGGCCTGAACTCAGCCGTGAACAGGAACTTGAAGGCATCAAGGCCGAACTGCAAAACGACTTCGACATGATCATGCGTTTCTGGGACAGCCCCAAACCTACTATTGCCGCGGTTCACACCTATTGCCTGGGCGGCGCAATGGAACTGGCCGTGGCCTGCGACATCACTATTGCAGGCCGTGACTGCCGATTTGGCGAACCCGAAGTGACCTTCGGCGGCGGAGTGGTCGCCATGCTCCTGCCTTATGTTTGCGGACCGAAACGGGCCAAGGAAATACTACTCACCGGCAACGACCGGATTACCTCGGAACAGGCCGAATCCTGGGGACTGATCAATCGGGTGGTTAATCCGGAAAAGCTCGACAAAAGGGCTCGCAAGCTGGCTCTCGATATTGCCCGCAACGACCAGCTGGCCGTTCGTATTACCAAGCAGGCGATCAATAACTCTTTCGAGATCGGCCGGATGCGCGACGCGCTGAAACACGCCCTCGAACTGGGAACGGTCATCGAAAGCACGGAAACCGACGAGTCACGCGAGTTCAACCAACTACTGAAGACTGAAGGCACCAAGGCCGCCCTTGAGTGGCGTGAACGTAAGTTCGGACATACAGGCCGGGTAAAACGTCATGAAATCGGATGATTTGAAGAAAGAGCTGGACGCGTTTCTGGAGCAATATCCGGAAACGCGCTTCATGGAACCATTAATCGCGGACATGAACGGCATCCTGCGTGGCAAACGGGTGGGCGCCAGTGATTTTGCAAAGGCCTTTAAAGGCGGCATGAATATGTGCGCGGCCACCACCATCCTGGATACCCAGGGCAACACGTTTGACACGACGCCTTATGGCTTAAAAGACGGGGATCCGGATGGCATGGCCATGGCGGTCGCTGGCAGCCTGGCCCTGGTGCCCTGGGCCACACAGCCTACGGCGCAAGTCCTGCTTGAGATGACCAACCGGGACGGCAGCCCTAATCAGAACGACCCTCGGAACGTATTACGCAATGCGCTGAAGCCATTAACCGACATGGGTCTGAAACCTGTGATGGCGACCGAGCTCGAGTTTTACCTGATTGAACACGACGGCAGCTGCTTCCAGCCCCGTAAGCCCCGGATTCCCGGCTCTGATTTGCCACAAAGCGGTATGCAATACTCCGTCCTGGAAGACCTGTACGAGGTCGATGATTTCCTCACCGACCTGGATGCTATTTGTACCGCGCAAAACATCCCGGCCGGAGCGGCCGTATCAGAATTTTCACCCGGGCAGTTTGAAGTTAACCTACACCACGTGGACGACCCTGCCCTGGCTTGTGACCATGCGGTGTTACTGAAACGCGCAGTGAAAGCAGCTGCCGCTATAAATGGCCTCACCGCAACGTTCATGGCCAAACCGTTTATGGAAACAGCCGGCAGCGGCATGCACATCCACATCAGTGTTCTGGACGAAGAAGGTAACAATATTTTTGCCGGTGAAAGTGCGGATGGCCCCTGGTCAGACCAGCTCCGCCACGCGATTGGCGGCCTGGGGGAGGCCATGGTCGAAAGCATGGCCATTTTTGCACCCAATGCCAATTCGTACCGCCGGCACTCGCCCGGCAATTTTGTGCCCGCCTCGCCGGACTGGGGGCCGAACCACCGGGGTGTTGCCCTGCGGATTCCCCTGGCCAATGCAGCAAACACAAGGGTCGAGCACCGTGTTGCCGGAGCCGATACCAATCCCTACCTGGTGGTCGCCGCGATTCTCGCAGGTATCCACCACGGCATCAGCAACCAGAGCGAACCCCGGCCGATGACACCGGAGCGTGCCGAACTGAAGTATGAAGTGACCGTACCCAGCCGCTGGCCAATTGCACTGGATGCATTCGACGCGGGCGGGATACTGCCAGAATACCTCGGAAGGGACTACCACGAACTTTACCTGATGTGCCGGAGCGAGGAAGAGGTCAGGTACAACGCCGAGATCCCTGACCGGGACTTCGACTGGTATCTGCGAGCCGTGTGAGTTTTACTGCCAACAGAGCCAGAGGCACATTCTGCCGGCCCGATTGCCGGTCCCTTCCGGATTCGGGCAGGCAGCAAACGACGTTTGAAAATGCACGTGATTCACTGGCAGCAGGCTTCCGGCCTTGCGAGACCTGCAAGCCCCTGAAAACCGGCCTGGCTGATCCAAAGTGGCTCCAGCCGCTGATGGAGGCGGTGGATACAGACCCTACCCGGCGCTGGCACGACCAGGACCTGGTTGAGATGGATCTGGAGCCCGCCGCCGTACGCCGCTGGTATTCGGACAACCTTGGACTAACCTTCCACGGCTACGCCCGCCTGAGGCGTTTAGGCCAGGCCTTGCGCCAGATACAACACGGGGAGCCCGTAAACCGGGCTGTGATCGCCCACGGCTACGAATCAGAAAGCGGATTCCGGGAAGCCTTCACACAGGTGTTTGGCGAACCCCCTTCTGCGGTAGACCGCGAGTCGTCCATCTGGATTAACCGTGTAGCTACGCCTATTGGCTCGATGGTCATGGGGGTGTCAGACCGGGGACTATGCCTGTTGGAGTTTGCCGAGCGACGCATGCTGGAAACCCAGCTTAAAAGGCTTCGCCAGCACATGGGAAGGGTTTTCCTGCCAGGCGATCACCCGCTGATGAAGCAGGTCAAAAACGAACTCGATGCCTACTTTGACGGCAGCCTGCGGAAATTTTCAGTACCACTGAACTCACCCGGCACGGCTTTCCAGGAGTCTGTCTGGGCGGCGCTGCAGAAGGTCCCGTATGGTGAGCAATGCAGTTATGGTGATATCGCGAAGCAGATCGGCCAGCCCAACGCCGTGCGCGCGGTTGGCCGTGCCAATGGCGACAATCGGATCGCCATTATCATCCCCTGCCACCGAATAGTAGGCGCAGACGGCGAACTCACCGGCTACGGCGGCGGACTGTGGCGCAAAGAGTACCTGCTCGCAATGGAGCAGGCACAGGCGTTTCACCTCAGTTAGCCACACTGGTGATTTGTGACTTTTGTCACGCGCATCGACGGATGCTTTTCAGTTAAATTCAACAAACCACTCCATAAGGCCACCTAAACCATGAATTCACTCTCGCTCAGGGCTATTGCCAGCCTCGTAATCTGTCTTGCGTCCACCTCCCCCCTCTCCGCCAGCGACTGGGTTGAAGAAAGCAATGCACATACCCGGTTTGTCATGGAGGCCCAGGCGGAACTCTCACCGGAAAACTTTTCCTCACTCGGAATTGAATCCGTGGATGGCAATGTCTTTGACCTGGGCCCTGAAATTTACGAGCGCACCCAGGCACTGTCCCGGCAACTGATTGTTGACCTGGAGGCACGCAAGACGACTACCGAGGACCCACGCGTATTGCAAGATTTGGATATCCTGATCAAATCGGTCCGGGACCAGATTCGCACGGAACAACTCGACCACAAATACATGCTGCCTTATATCAACCTGTCTCAGGCGATGTACTACAGTTTTCGCTCGTTGCTCGACCCCAGAAACGATCCCGCACGCCGCCCAGCCGCGTTGGAGCGACTGGCCAGGTACACCGGGCAGGCGGAGGGTTACGTGCCTGTAACCACGCTGGCACGTGATCGCACCTCGGAACGTTTTAATACCACCGGCCTACTGGGTCCCTACCGCAATGAAGTGGAGAAGGATCTGGGTAACGTGGAACGGTTCAGTGCCGGTCTTGAGGGTATGTTTGCCGAATCAGGACTGGAAGGATGGCAGGATAACCTGACGCTACTCAACCAGCAGTTAGACGAATACGCAGGCTGGCTGAAAGCCGAGATCTTACCCCGAACCCGCACAGACTACAGACTCCCCGAGGAAGTCTACGCCAACAACCTGAAAGACTACGGCGTAGACATGGAGCCCCGCCAACTGATTCGAACGGCGCAACTGGGATTTGCGGACATCCAGATGCAAATGCGCGCCATCGCAGCACAGGTTGCAAAGCAGCGCGGGCTGGCTTCGTCAGACTATCGCGACGTGATGAAGGAACTGGGCAAAGAGCAGATACCGGAAGAAGAAGTGCTGGATTACTACCGCAATGTCCTGGTTCAGCTCGAAACCATTATCAAAGACAACGACCTGGTCAGTCTTCCCCAGCGGGAAGCCACAATCCGGCTGGCGACAGAGGCAGAATCTGGAGCAGCGCCTGCGCCGTTCCTGAGCCCACCCCAGCTTATTGGCAACACCGGCCAGCAGGGTGAGTTCGTGCTGGTAACACATAGCCCCGACGAAAACGGCGGCGGCGAGGTCAGTGATTTTGGCAGCCCGGCCTCCACCTGGTCGCTGACCGCTCACGAAGCCCGCCCCGGACATGAAATGCAGTTTGCCGCGATGGTGGAAGGCGGCATCTCTACTGCACGGGCCATCTACGCATTCAACAGCGCCAACGTGGAAGGCTGGGGGCTCTATTCTGAAGCCATCATGCAGCAGTACCTGTCACCGGAAGCACAGTTGTTCGGTTTGAAGGGAAGGCTGATGCGGGCCGCCCGTGCATTCCTCGATCCCATGCTGAACCTTGGCATGATCGAACCCGAACAGGCGCTTGAGTTTATCGTCAGCGAAGTCGGCATCTCACGGCCATTGGCACAGCAGGAAATTAACCGCTACACCTTCATGGGCCCCGGCCAGGCCACTTCTTACTACTACGGTTATATGAACCTCATGTCCTTACGTACCGAAGTAGAACTGCGCATGCGCGGTCGATTCAATCAGCGTGCCTATCATGATTTTCTGCTGAAACAGGGGCTGCTGCCGCCGGATATTCTGCGCCAGGCCGTGCTCGAAGATTTCGTTGCTGAATAGTGGCAGAATGCACCGATGGGAAATCGCTTATCAAAAATATACACCCGCACGGGTGACAAGGGCACGACCGGTCTTGGTGACGGTTCGCGCGTAGACAAAGACAGCCTGCGGGTCGAGGCCTATGGCACAGTGGATGAGTTAAACAGCGCCGTGGGCCTGGTGCTCACCGCCGACCTGCCTGAAGGCGTGCAAGCCTGCCTGACCCGGACACAACACGAGCTGTTCGACCTGGGTGGTGAGCTGTGCATGCCGGGCTACACAATGATCTCCGACGAGTTCGTTAGCGGACTGGAACGCGACCTCGACGCTTTCAACGAAGACCTGCCGGCGTTAAAAGACTTCATCCTGCCGGGCGGTTCAGAAGCAGCAGCCCGCTGCCACCTGGCCCGCACCATTGCCCGCCGCGCCGAGCGCCGGGTGATCAGCCTGGCACAAATCGAAGACGTCAACGAGGCGACCATCCGATACCTGAACCGGCTATCAGACCTGCTGTTCGTGATTGCACGCGTACTGGCGCGCCGCGACGGCGGCTCAGAGGTCCTCTGGGTTCACGGCGACAAACGAGTCTAAATTCCAAACCGAATGCCGTGCCCGAGGCGCTACGAACCCGGTGAGAAAGCGGGTCCACACAGTCAGGACACGTTCGAGACATCCCTGTGCACTAATCGGCTGT
>CAYUBS010000154.1:0-5693 GCA_964443145.1 uncultured Wenzhouxiangellaceae bacterium
CTGGATATTGCGGCGCTCAGTGTCATCGTGGAAGAAGCTGGCGGTATTTTTACCGACCTGCAGGGACACCCGCCAGGACTGGACACCACTTCTGTGCTCGCCGCCGCACCGGGATTGCACCCGCAGTTACTGGAAATGCTCAATGACTGAAAACAGGAGACTCCCGCTCATCCATGGTAGAAAAGATCAGGATGCAGGCAATAAATATACGGTCGAGCAACTGGATCTGGAATTCAGTAATGGTGAGCGCCGCCTCTATTATCGGATGAAGACCCGCGGCCTGGGGACAGTCATCATCGTTCCCATGCTGGATGATAATACGGTGCTGCTGGCTCGAGAATACGCCGCTGGACTGCATCATTACGAGCTTGGCCTGCCCAAGGGACGGCTGGAGCATGGTGAGTCGACCATTGAGGCCGCACAGCGCGAAATGAAGGAAGAAATCGGCTACGGTTCGAAGCGGATCCAGGAATTGACGGAACTGAGCCTGGCGCCGGGTTACATGACACATATTACCCACATCGTGCTGGCCCGGGATCTCTATGCAGAAAAACTGGAAGGCGACGAACCAGAAGAGCTCGAGGTAGTTCCGTGGCCCATCGACGATTTACGCTCGCTTACCGCACGGGAAGACTGCACCGAAGGCCGCACCATCGCGGCACTTTACATAGCACGGGATTATCTCCGAGGAGAAAACAGCAATGACTGAAAGTGACCTGGGTGTTTTTGCAGAAGCCATAGCAGAAATCGCAGTTGAGGCCGGCAAAGCCATCCTCGACGTTTACCAGCAGGATTTTGAAGTGGTAATGAAAGATGACGAGTCGCCGCTGACGCAGGCCGACCTCGCCGCCCACCGTATTATCTGCGACGCGCTGGCGAAACTCACACCGGATATACCGGTGTTGTCAGAAGAGTCCTCCGATATCGACTACGACACGCGCGCGGACTGGTTTCAGTACTGGCTGGTCGACCCGCTTGACGGCACCAAAGAGTTCATCAACCGCAACGGAGAGTTCACGGTTAACATCGCGCTCATCCGTTTCCACAAACCCGTTCTCGGGGTTGTACATGTGCCGGTCAGCGGCGTCACGTATACCGGCCTGGTCGGAAAGTGGGCCAGCCGCCACGGCAAGGGCGGAGAAATGGAGCACATCAGCATTCGCCTTCCCTGCGCCGATCCGGTGATCGTGGTCGGTAGTCGCAGCCACGCACACCCCAGGCTACTGGAATTTCTCGCCAATATAGGTGGCTACGAACTGGTCAGCATGGGCAGCTCACTGAAATTCTGCCTGGTGGCTGAAGGTAAGGCCGATTTCTATCCGCGCCTGGGGCCTACATCGGAATGGGATACGGCCGCAGCACATGCTGTCGTGCTGGCAGCAGGTGGTAAGATCGTCACCCTGGATGGCAAACCCTTGGCATACAACACGAAAAAATCTCTGCTGAACCCCGAATTCCTGGTTATTGCGGATGACAGCAGGGACTGGCTCAGCGTGTTTGAGCATTACAAAGCAATGCCGGGTTCTTGACGAGACCGGCCCTGAACCTGTGCGATATAGAATTCCGAAAATCAAATTTACCGAATCGCTGGTACTGACCGTAAGCATCGCCGCAGTGCTGTTGTTTGTCGTTTGGCAACTGGCATCCCCAAGGGTCGTGCCTTCTTCCCGGGTGCTGCAGGGTGAAGTCCGGTTCCTCTCTGCTGAACTGGAATCCATAAGCAACCGTATGGAACGACTGCAGGCGAGGCAGGCTGTTCTAGAGCAGGAAACGAAGGTGATGCGGCGGGCCAATCGTTTGCTCAGGGAACACGAAAGCGAGCGCCAGGCAGAACTTGGCCGCCTGCAGTCAGAACTTGATTTTTACAGCCGGCTGTCGGGAACCAGCGGCGCCCAGGCCGGCCTCGATGTCTACCGCGCGGAAATCATTTCGACTGAATCCGACCGGGTATTTCAGTTCGTTCTGACGCTCACACAGAACATCCGCCGGGCAGCGATTATCAGCGGGCGCGCGCGACTGGACCTGGAAGGCACTTTGGATGACCGCCCTGTAACCCTGCACTGGTCACAGCTTAGTGACGGGGAAACACCGGAGCCTGCTTTCCGTTTCAAGTACTTTCAGCAGCTGGAGGGCTACCTGACCCTGCCCGAGGGTTTCAGCCCTACACGCCTGCTGGTAACGCTTGAGGCCAAAGGTCAGCGCAAACCCATCATCCGGCACTATGGATGGGATGAGCTTCACGATTGATTTAAGCGGTAAATACCACCATAGTGAGTCTAATGGATATCAATACTGACATTTTAACTAGCAGTGCACCCCCTATGCCCGGCATTGTGTTTACCGATGCGGCTGCGCGTAAAGTACAGGAATTGGTTCTGGAAGAGCGCAATCCAGATCTCAAGCTACGGGTGTATATCTCCGGTGGCGGCTGTTCCGGCTTTCAATACGGTTTCTCTTTTGACGAGGAACAGGCCGAGGATGACATCGCCGTGGAAAACGATGGCGTAAAGCTGCTGGTCGATCCTCTAAGCTTCCAATATCTGATGGGGGCCGAGGTGGACTACTCGGAAAGTCTGCAAGGTGCCCAGTTTGTAATACGCAACCCCAATGCCAGCACAACTTGCGGGTGCGGCTCTTCGTTTTCTGTCTAGGCAGTGACTGAACAGGACCTGAGTATCGATCGGGTCACACGTTCCCGGCGAAACCTTTTTTCTTCAGTCCGTCTTGATCGCCTGGCTGAATTCCGTGACGACCCACACTGGGTCGAGCAGGCCCAGCAATCAGACGCGGCCCGATTTGTCCCCTTGTGGCGTAATCGCAGCCTGCTTGCTAACACGCCCGATGGCCAGATTGCTGTTTACCTCAAACCCGGTGAAATCACACAACCAGACTCCATTCAGCCTCCCACCCTGCTGGGTACAGATGGCAAACGCTATTTCTTTGCGGTTTCAATCAATGACAACCAGCAGGAGCACTTACTGACCGGGCACCCTGAGGCAAAGTTCGTTGACCTGCGCCGGGCGTCCGTCGATATGGATACAAAGCACGCCGGAGTGCTGGCCTATGCCAAGGCACTTCACTACTGGCAGTACCGTCATGTGTTCTGTGGCATTTGCGGCAACGTCAACCGGTTGGAGTCAGCCGGGCATAAGCTGGTATGTAGCAACGAGGAGTGCGGCCGGCAGTCCTTTCCACGGATCGACCCCGCCATTATCGTATTGGTAACGCATGGAGATGCATGCCTGTTGGGACGCAATTCCAACTGGCCGCCAAAGAGATTTTCGACGTTAGCCGGCTTCGTTGAGCCAGGCGAAAGCCTGGAAGACGCCGTGGTCCGGGAGGTATTCGAGGAAGCCGGGGTCCGCCTGCGCGATATCCGTTACGTTTCGTCCCAGCCCTGGCCATTTCCTTCCTCCGCCATGTGCGGCTTTTATGCAGAAGCCCAGAGCCGCGATCACAGGACCAGCGATGAAGTTGATGAATTACGCTGGTTGACGGCCGCGGAAATTGAGCACGCTGTACAATCTGACGAGCTGCTTCTTTCACCGCCGGTTTCCATCGCTTTTCATCTGCTCGCCGAGTGGTACCACAAGCAAAGTGGAAAAGACCTCCATTCGCTGGTACGTAGCTCGGGTAGCTGGCTTGATCGCAAAGGAATAAGATAGACCCATGACCATAATCTCGATTTTGTTAGCTTTCGGACTATGCCACTTCATTCGTGAACTCGGCCGCTTTCGCAAAAGACAGTGGCTGACTACCTGGGTGGACTTCAGTAATGAAGCCTTTGGCAAGCTGCCGCTCTGGCAGGATGTTCTGGGTTTCCTGGTGATTATCGCGGTGCCACTGATTGTCTTGCTGTTACTCAACCAGGTATTAATCTCCGCGTTGGGTTCCACCGGCTCTTTCCTGCTGTCCCTGGTAGTGCTGGTGTACTGCTTCGGCCCGCGCGACCTCGACACCGATGTGGCAATGGTTGTCGAAGCCGATAGCGATGAGGATCGGGCACAGGCTCTTGATCGAATATTGCACCGTCCGGTTCCCGAGGATGCTGACCAGGTCCGGACCGCAGCCGTTGAGGGTGTGTTCCTGGAGGCACTGCGGCGCTGGTTCGGCGTTATCTTCTGGTTCGCTGTGCTGGGGATCCTGGGCGCTTTCCTTTACCGGTTGGTGGACTGGCTGGTCAATGAGAATCACAACCTCACGGATGAACAGCTCGGGCTATTCACACGCCTGTTGCAGATCATGGACTGGCCGGCCGCGCAGTTGATGACGCTGTCACTGGCAATCGCAACCGACTTCGATTCGGTTTTCACCGCCTGGAAACGCTATCACGATGAACAGGGGCATGGCTTGTTTGAAGGGGACAATGGCTTTCTTCTGGCCAGCGCACGCAGCATTGTGCTGACCGGCCACGCTGCCCGCGACGGCTATGCCGACCAGATCGAGGGCCCGATGATCTGCCTGCAACAGGCGATGGACCTGACCTGGCGAATCCTCGGCGTCTGGCTAACGGTGCTGGCAATGCTGTTGCTGATCGGCGTTATCGTCTGATTACTGAACTGAACTACACCGTGCGACGCTTTCTGTTTGTGCTGGGCCTGGTTGCCTGCGGTATTCTTTTTGCCGATGGTGAGATCACGCTCGAACAGGCGGACGGCTCGGAGCTGCTGTTGCCTGCCCCCGCCACCCGGGTCATCACGCTTTCGCCACACCTTACAGAACTGGTCTTCGCCGCGGGTGCAGGCGACCGGTTGATCGCCACAGTCGAATTCAGCGATTATCCGGAATCCGCTCGGGACGTCCCTCGCATCGGTGATGCCTTCCGCCTGGATATTGAGCGGATTGTTGCACTGCGACCGGACCTGGTCATCGCATGGGACTCGGGTACACCCCGCCCGGCGGTGGCGCAAATGCGGGCACTGGGAATCCCGGTCTGGTCGGTTGAGATTCGCGAACCCGGGGAAATTGCTGATATTCTCGAAGCCACCGGCAAGGCAACTGCCGAACCGGGTACTGCCGGTGCCGGGGCCATGGCTCTGCGTCAGCGTCTTGTGGGCTTGTCAGAGCAATACCAGGGCCTGGATGCGCTGGAATACTTTTACCAGGTGGGCTCCACCCCATTGTTTACCGTCAATGGTGATCAACTCATCAGCAAAGGCTTGAGCCTGTGTGGCGGGCGAAACATTTTTGCCGACGAACCCGCGCTGGCTTTCCAGGTGAGCCATGAATCCGTGATCGTGGCCGATCCGGATGCCCTGTTCGCGCCGTATCAGGATGCAAAGCCGGATCCGCTGATGGCGTGGCGCGACTGGCCTTCTATGCAGGCCGTCCGGCAGGATGCACTCTTCCTGCTCCCGGCAGATCCGGTCAGCCGCGCAACGCCCCGTTTCTTGGACTCACTGGAATTAGCTTGTAAGCTGTTGAACGAATTACGGGAACACGATACCAATGACTAGCCCTTTGATTGATTCACCTGCTGGCGTCATGGCCATCCTTGTCGCAGTTGTCAGCTTCTGGTTCTGGCTGGAAAAGAAGAGCAGCTGGAAAATCTTCGATTACCTGCCACCATTGATTTTCATTTATGCCACACCGGTGGTGCTTTCAAATACGGGCCTGATTCCCTACGAAAGTGCCGCTTACGACTTCCTGCGTCACTATGGCCTGCCTATTTTCATCTGCCTGATGCTGATCAA
>CAYUBS010000155.1:0-5671 GCA_964443145.1 uncultured Wenzhouxiangellaceae bacterium
TCTATGCTGCGGGTATCAATTCCGGCGTCATCCTGCGCGGATGCGGTTCCAACCAGGAAAAAAGAGGCCGTCAATACCAGCAAAAAATCAGTAAAGAATTTCAATCTGTGTACTCCAGCTTTCACGGGGCCCCGTTAGAGTTAACGGCTGCGATGATTGTAACCTCTTTTGGGGTTCCCGATCCGTTGCTTAGAGTCGGAACGTGAACTATCACCAAAATAGCACACCGTGTAAGAATGCACTGATGCAGAGTACCGAAATCAACACGGCGCCCGCAGCTGAAGTCATCGACAACACCGACTGGCTGAAAACTGTCGCAATCATCCTGGTGTCAATTGACCACATCGGCTATTTCTTCATTGCAGACGACCAGTGGTGGAGCACTGTCGGACGCCTCGCAGCCCCGATGTTTTTCTTCCTTTTGGGTTATTCGCATTCCCGGAAGGTCCCGCTCAACTGGATCTGGCTCGGTATCATCCTGACACTGCTCGACAGTTGGAACGCCGACTGGAGCTGGATGTCGCCGAACATACTCTTGAGTCTCGCACTCATACGCCTGGCACGACCGTATGTGCAAAACTTCGTGCAGCATCTCGGTCGGCCTGCCTTTGTGCTTATCGTCTTTGCACTTATCCTGGTGTTGCCGATAGCTAGCACGATGGTCGAATACGGCGCTGAAGGATGGCTGTGGGCCCTGTTTGGCCTTTACCAGCGTATGTATAACGACAGCAGAACAAATACCGGTGTGGCCGGCACAGCACCAGGCCCGGCAGCGAAGACGGGGAACCTGGGTTTGATGCGCCTGCTGGCCTGCCTTGCAGCTGCAGTGGTCTATGTCTGGCAGGAGCAAATGGAATTCGCATTTTCTCCAGTCCATTTCACCGCCCTGATTCTCGGTATCGGCGTTTTATCCCTCAGCCTGTGCCTGTTCCTGCGTGGCCCGAGCCCTATCCAGCCGCCAGAAGCCATCGCCATCGCCATGCGCTTTGTCGGCCGGCACACCCTGGAGATCTACGCCATTCAGCTTGCCGGTTTCGAACTCATCATTTTATTGATGCCCGGCCTCGCCGCTTGAATGTGAACTATCACCAAAATTCATTACCGTGTAAAATTAATTCAGGCATCAATAATCCAGGAGATTCAAAGATGGCCAGTCCTGGAGACTTGATCCCTTTGAAAAGAAAAACCCACGCTTCAGACCGGAAAGGTTTCCATGAATTTCATCCGACACGACCGGCTCCGGAGTTTGAAAACAAAAAATTTAAAATGGCGGGTGGGATACTCGGGGCTATAGGCGGAACGCCACTGGTTCGCCTTGAAAAAATCTTTGGCTCCTCTCATTTCGACTGTTTCGCCAAGCTGGAAAGCCTGAACCCCGGCGGCAGTTCCAAGGACCGCCCCAGCGTTGCCATCATCGAAAGGGCATTGCAGACCGGCGAGATCGACTCCGACACCCTGATTGTGGAAGGCAGTTCCGGCAATACCGGCATTGGCCTGGCGCAGGTGTGTGCCTATCATGGCCTGCGCTTCCGTTGCCTCGTCGATCCCAAGGTTACGCAGCAGAATGTTGATATTCTCACCGCTTACGGTGCTGAAATAGAGATAATTGAACATCCTGATCCCGAGACTGGGGAATTATTGCCTGCCAAGCTGAAACGCATTGATGAGATCCTCAAAACGGTCAAAAACAGTTTTTGGGCCGATCAATATGCGAGCCCGGAGAATTCAGGCGCGCATTACCGGTCGACGGTCAAGGAAATCCTGCGCGATCTGGATGGCCGCATGCTCGATTATCTTTTTGTCGCCACGGCAACCTGCGGCACGATCAGGGGATGCCTCGACTATTTGGTGGATCACCATTATCCGACCAAAGTCATCGCGGTCGATGCACTCGGCAGCCAGATTTTTTCGAACGCCAAACACGCCCGGCTGATACCCGGTCTTGGTTCCGGGATCTGCCCTAAGCTGACTCCGACTGAAGGTGTGCACGAAGTCATGCATGTTTCGGCTATCGACTGCGTGGTCGGTTGCCGGCGCCTTGCACGGACTGAGGCTATCCTGGCGGGAGGATCATCCGGCGGCGTGATCACCGCGGTGGAACGGATGAGCAAAGATATTCCTAAGGGTTCTACTGTAGTGGCCCTCCTGCCTGATCGGGGTGAGCGCTATCTCGACACCATTTTTTCTGACCAGTGGGTACGGAATAATCTTGGCGACATCGCCCATCACTGGACAAAACAAGTAGAGAAAGCGTGATGGCAGGCAATGACTTAACGGTGATCGGCGCGGCCGATGTGCAGGCTGTGCTGGAAGGTCGCGAAGCGCTTGTTCTAAAGGCAGTTCAGAAGGCCTATGAAACGCATGCCCGCGGTGCCAGTTCCCTGCCGCATTCCAGTTTTTTACGTTTCCCTGACAGCGATAAAGATCGGATTATTTGTCTGCCGGCGTACCTGGGTGATGACTACCAACTCGCAGGCGTTAAGTGGATCGCATCCATGCCGGACAATGTTGCCAGGGGAATTGAAAGGGCTTCAGCAGTCGTCATTTTGAACGACCGGCTAACCGGCCAGCCAAAAGCTGTCATGGAAGGCTCGATTATCAGCAAGCAGCGGACTGCCGCATCTGCCGCCCTTGCATCGAAAGTACTGGCTTCCGGAGAACCTGATGCGATCGGGTTCGTCGGCTGCGGGCCGATCAATATTGCGGTCGCACAGTTTCTTGTAGCCACCTGGCCCGATGTCACGCGTTTTATTGCGTTTGACCTCGATCCGGCCCGCGCCGAAGTTTTTGGTAAGGCCATTACTGCACTGCAGCCCGGCATGGAGTTCAGCGTGGCGGCAAGTCTTGAAGAATTACTCAGCAGATGCCCAATGGTTGCGTTTGGAACCACAGCCATCAAGCCTTACATCGATGATCTTGATGCCTGCCCTGCCGGTGCAACCATTCTCCATGTATCGCTGCGTGATCTGAGTGCTGATGCGATTCTGTCGAATCATAATGTCGTTGACGATCTTGACCACGTAAACCGGGCAGCCACATCGATTCACCTGGCTTCCGAACAAGCGGGGAATACAGGCTTCGTCCACAGTTCGCTGGGGGATATACTGCTTGGCAGAGTCAAATTACCCGAGCGTGATGAACGCAAAATTATTTTTTCGCCTTTCGGTTTGGGCGTGCTTGACCTCGCCGTTGCAGATTTGGTGCGCAATAAAATACTCGAAGACGGTGGCGGCACACGTGTCGAGTCCTTCCTGCCCTAACCATTTCGTACGTTAATTCTGAAGAGGTTTTTATTCATATGTCGGTTGTCTGGAGTTGTAACGAGTGGGATCAGCTGGAAGAAGTGATTGTAGGTAATCCGTTGCGTGCGAGATTTCCCACGGCAGACCGAAGTACTCAACTGGCTGAATTTCCCGATCGCCCACTCTCAGACATTCCACAGGGCCCTTTTCCGCAGTGGATTATTGATGAGACAGAAGAAGATCTGAATGAATTCGTCGTTGCCCTGGAAGGGCAGGGCGTAACGGTCAAGCGTCCGGAGACCTGGCCGCACGAAGACAAGTTTTCCACCATCCACTGGGAATCTGAGGGTTACTATAATTATTGTCCGCGCGACATCATGCTGGTCATCGGCGATCAGGTGATTGAAACGCCCAATGTCATCCGCAGTCGCTCCCAGGAAACCTTCAGTTATCGCGCGATGATGGTTGACTACCTGAAGTCGGGTGCAAAATGGTACAGCGCCCCCAGGCCGATGCTGTTGGACTCGCTGTTCGACGTTGACCGGGAAAAACCCACTCCCCGTAACGATGAACCCGCTTTTGATGCAGCCAATGTATTGCGCATGGGCCGGGATTTGATTTACCTCGTGAGCGGAACGGGTAACGAATTGGGTGGGCAATGGTTACAGACCATCCTGGGTGATGAATTCCGGGTTCATTTTCTCAAAGATGTCTACTATGGCAGCCATATCGACTCGACCTTTGTCGCTTTACGCCCTGGTCTGATGCTTTGCAACCCCGCCCGCATCAATGAAGACACCCTGCCAGAGGTTTTGAAACAGTGGGAGATTATTTACAGTCCTCCGATGGAGAGTACGGACAGTTTTGATGCGGACTATCTGTCCAAAAGCATTGGCAGCAAATGGATCGATATGAACCTGTTCAGTATCAGCCCGAACCTGGTTGTGGTAGACCGGGACCAGACCGGTTTGATCAAACTGATAGAAAAACAGGGTATTGATGTCATCCCTCTCAAGCTGAGGCACGCCAAAATGCTGGGTGGCGGGTTCCATTGCACGACTCTGGATATCCGCCGTTCGGGAACGCTCCAGCGGTATTTCGATTGATTTCCACGCCATGGCAGTAACACTTTTTGCAGTCGCCTTCGCCGTCTTTTTCATCTTTGCTTTCGTGGCATGGCGGCGGTATCTCTGGGCATCGGAGAAAGTGCCGCACGGGAAGGCGGACACTTGCCCATACAGCCTAACGGATGTCTTTGGCGACCAGCACCTGGTAAAGGTACCGCACCAGGAAGGGGCCCGGTGGCTTACAGATATTTTTAGTCGTAGCGCCCGAAAGTTTCCAAATCTCACAGCTTTACAGATTCCACACACCGGTGAATCACTGACTTTTGCTGAACTCGACGCACGAGCTGAAAAAATAGCTGCGGCCCTTTCTGAATTCCTCACCGGCCCGGACCAGGTGGTGGCCGTGGCCATGTCACAGGATAACTGGCAAATCGTGGCCTCTCACCTGGGCATTCTCAAGGCCGGCGGCACCTTGATGTTTCTCGACACCAGCTTGCCGGAAGCGTTGATTAGCCACATGCTCAATGATGCGCAGCCAGCGGTCATTCTGACACGCGGGCAGGACAGGTTCCGTGACCTGCCCACGCTTGACGTCCTGGCATTACCCGAGAATAGACCCCGGCGCGAGCCGCCGCCCTGGCTGGATGACCCGACACAGCGCCTGGCGACCCTCTTCTATACCAGCGGAACCACCGGGATGCCTAAAGGTGTGGAGTCCCCCCACGCAGGTTATGTGAACCTGGCCCTGAGCTATGCCGATTATTTTGACCTGATCCCCGGCATGGACGCGACGTCGCTTACTTCGTCGCTGGGTTATGACGGCAGCATTTCCGAGATGTACAGCGCGTGGGTATCCGGCTGTGCTGTGGTCATGCTGACCAGCGAACAGGTCCGGTCCGGCCCTGACCTTGTACCTGTACTTTGTGAATCCGAGGTCACAGTGCTGTTCTGTCCGCCGGTGCTGCTGACTACGCTTACTCCCAACCCGCAGGTGGACCTCCCGTATCCGATTTGCCGCTATATCGTACCGGCGGGCGAAGCTTTCCCCAGCGCACTGGTGGAGCCCTGGACACGTGGTAGACGGCAGATTATCAACACCTATGGCCCTACGGAGGCGAGTACCGACACAAGCCGCCAGAGCCTGCGGCCAGGAGAGCCCGTCACCATAGGCTCGCCTTTCGCTAATGTCACTTACGTCATTCTCGAGGTCGACCAGCCCGATCCATTGCCACACGGAGAAGTGGGCGAGCTTTGCATTGGCGGGATACACGTCGCACGCGGCTACCGCAACTTGCCGGAACAAACCGCTGAGAAATTCATCACGCACCCCAAATTTGGCCGCCTGTATCGAACCGGGGATAA
>CAYUBS010000156.1:0-5589 GCA_964443145.1 uncultured Wenzhouxiangellaceae bacterium
CCACTCTTTCAGTAATGCCTCAGATAGTCCATCCACTCGGAAATCATGGAAAGTGTGGGGAACGTTGCGGGTTTCGAGCCATTTCAGAGTAGAGCGAACCGTGTCGCAATTGCGTATCCCGTAAACATGGAGGTGGATTCGGTCTTCACTCAACATTGCGCAATATCTCGTTTACACCTGTGCTGGCACGGGTTTTCTCATCGACCTGCTTGACGATGACCGCACAATAGAGCGAATGGCTGCCATCGGCTGCGGGCAATGAGCCCGGCACGACCACCGAACCGGCCGGTACGCGGCCGCGTAGTACTTCGCCGGTCTCACGATTATATATCCTGGTGCTCTGTCCGATATACACCCCCATCGACAAAACACTGCCGCGCTCGATAATCACGCCTTCAACCACTTCGGAACGGGCGCCGACAAAACAATCATCCTCGATGATGGTCGGGTTGGCCTGCAGGGGTTCGAGCACGCCGCCTATCCCGACTCCGCCGGACAGGTGGACGTTGGAGCCGATCTGGGCGCAGGAGCCGACCGTTGCCCAGGTATCTACCATGGTGCCTGCACCTACATGTGCGCCGATGTTGACGTAGCTTGGCATCAATACGGCGTCGTGGCCTATGTGTGCTCCCCTGCGAACGGTTGCCGGAGGCACCACACGTGCACCCAGTTCTTCAATCGGGTTGCCGGCACCATTGGCCCAGCGCAGCGGTAGCTTGTCAAAAAATCGCGTAAAGCCGGCTTCGATGACTTCATTCTCATGCAGGCGAAAGGACAGCAGCACGGCCTTCTTCAACCACTGGTTAACTTTCCACTCGCCAGGTGGACCCATAGGCTCTGCGACCCGGAATTCACCCGACTCCAAACCGTCAAGGCACTCCTCTACGGCCTGTTTCAGATCGCACGGTGCGGTGGCGGGTGAGAGCTTGCCTCGGTCTTCCCAGGCGGCTTCAATCAATGACTTCATAACAGACTAACCTTCTTCGATGTTTGCTTTAAGTGACTCAAGCAGTGAATCCCGGGCTTCACTGGTCAGCGGCTGGTGTTCGGCATCACTGATCAGGAAGGTATCTTCCACGCGCTCACCAAAAGTAGCGACTCTCGCGTTATGCACCTGCACACCGTGCATGAATATGGTCACAGCGATATTCGACAACAGGCCGGGCCTGTCATTGCAATAAACATGTAGCACAGAACCGGCATTATCCGGGTCGGGGGTGAATCGAATTCTTGTATCGGCTGAAAAATGCCGTAAACGTCTTGGCAGAGTCCTCTTTACTGGCTGCTGTAGCTTACGTTCTCCGATCGCCCGCTCCAGACGGCCGATTAATTTGGCCGCGTCGACTTCATTCAATACGTCTCCGTGCTGATCCATCAACTGGAATAAATCGAAGCTGAATCCGTCGTTAGTGGTGAGCACCCGCGCAGACATTACGTCCAATCCCATTTCGTCGAGGATAGAGGTAATCGTTGCAAACAGCCCGACGTGGTCAGGAACGCAAATCAGTAATTCGGAAACGCCGTGCGGCTGAACCGGACGGATCAGGATGTATTGGTCGCTATCACTCTTATCGACGACCGTTTTGGTGGCCCACTCCAATTGATCAGGGCTGAAACGCCAAAAAGCACGATCGGGCAGTGTCTCCCACAGGCGGTTGATGGCGCCAGTGTCTACTCCCCGCCGAATCAATCGGCTCAATGCAGCGGCGCGGGTCTCGCGCACACGGGTAGCGCGTTTGATGGGGTTCTCCAGGCCACGCCTGAGCGCGTCACCCGTGGCCAGGTACAGCTCCCACAACAACTTGTTTTTCCAGTTATTCCAGAGTTTCGAGCTGGTGCCGGCAATATCGGCTACGGTCAGCAGGTAGAGATGATCGAGGTAACGGGTATTGCCCACGAGCTCGGCAAATTCCTGGATGTTCTGGGGGTCGGAGATATCTTTACGCTGCGAAGTCTGTGACATTATCAGGTGGCAACGGACCAGCCATACCACCATTTCCCTTTCTGCCGGCTCGATATCCAGCATGGCGCAAAAAGCCTCGGTATCCACCGCGCCCAGTTCGGAATGATCTCCTCCCCTGCCCTTGGCGATGTCGTGAAAAATCGCAGCCAGGTACAGCAATTCCGGCTTGGCGATCCGTTTGAACACCGAGCGGGCGTGCGGAAAGCGTTCCTTGTACTTGCCGTAGGCGAAACGACGCAGATTGCGCACGACGAACAGCGTGTGCTGGTCGACGGTGTAAACGTGGAACAGGTCGTACTGCATCCTGCCGACAATATTTCCAAAGGCTGGGATCAGTGCGGCCAGTAAGCCATAGCGGTTCATTCGCTTCAGCTGCGTGTAGACACCTTCCGGTTGTCGCAGTAACTCCAGAAAGCAGCCGTTCACCTCGCTGTTGCAGCGGAACTCCTCATCCACGAGATACAGGTGATCACGAATGGCACGGATCGTAGAGGCCGTCACACCAGCCAGTTCCTCGCCCTGGGCCAGCAAAACGAACAACTCCATCAACGCCACCGGGCGGTCGGTAAAAACGCTTTCCCGCCTCAATTCGACGAAACCGTTGCGAGCCTGGAAATCCTCGTTCAGCTCGATGATTTCTTGTTTCCCATTGTCGAGCAACGCCTCCTGGAACAGCTGCAACAGGCTTTCGTTAAGCCGCTCAAGGCGCATCACGGTGCGGTAGTACAGTTGCATGAACTGTTCCACTGCCAGGCTGGTGGGGCTGTCTTTGAAGCCAAACTTTTCAGCTATTTGTTGCTGAAAATCAAACAACAGGCGGTCTTCAGCTCTTCCGGCCAGCAGGTGTAAAGCATAGCGAACGCGCCACAAAAAGCGCTGTCCGCCAATCAGGTCACGGTGTTCCGCCCCACTGATAAAGCCATGCTGGACCAGGCCGTGCAGGGTTTCGGAACCCAGGTGCCGGCGAGCAACCCAGGCAATCATCTGGATATCCCGCAGCCCGCCCGGGCCTTCCTTGATATTGGGTTCCAGGTTGTACGCGGTCTCATGGAAGCGCTCGTGGCGCTGTTTTTGCTCTTCAAACTTGGCTTTAAAAAACTCACCGGCATCCCAGATACGATCCGGTGCGGTCTTCTCAAGCATTTGGCCGAGCAAATCTAAAGAACCTGCCAGCAGACGGGACTCCATGAAACTGGTGGCCGTCACTACATCGGTAGCTGCATCCTCTGCACATTCGGAAACAGTCCGGACGCTGTGCCCGAGGTAGAACCCTGCATCCCACAAAAGCTGAACAAATGTCTCGATTTCATTCCTCAGCGTCGCCTTATCGGTGTCGTCATCCAGCAGGATCAGCAAATCGATATCTGATGATGGGTGCAGTTCACCCCGGCCGTAACCGCCGACCGCCACCAGGCTGACTTTCTCAGTGAAGGGGACCAGTCTTCTCCAGGCCAGCAACAGCAGTTGCTCAACCACCCAGCCGCGCGAATGGACCAATTGCACGACGTCTTCCCCGTCCCAGAACAGGCTGGCCAGGCGGGCGTCGGCAGTGGCTATGGAAGTGCGCAGGAAATCGCGTAATTCAGCCACTTGTTCCGCGCTGTTTTCTTTCTCGAGATTGATGACCCCGGATTCTTCATTCACCCCGATCTGTTCAAGATCAAGGCAGCCTTCAGTTGCCGGCAGAGCGGCCAGACGTCCGTGCATGGTCAGAGCTCATCTCCAGGAAGGCGGGTCAGGACATCGAATCCATCTTCAGTGACCGCAATCGTATGTTCCCACTGGGCAGAGAGGCTACGATCGCGGGTGGTCACGGTCCAACCGTCTGTCTTGGACAGGATCGTTTCCTTACGGCCAAGGTTGATCATCGGCTCAATGGTAAAGACCATTCCCGGCACCAGTTCGAGTCCTGTACCAGGGCGGCCGTAGTGCAATACCTGCGGGTCTTCATGAAACCCCTGCCCGATACCATGACCGCAGTATTCGCGAACCACCGAGCAACCCATTCCTTCCGCGCACCGTTGAATGGCGTGGCCGATATCACCCAGTCTTACGCCGGGCCTGACCATTTCAATGCCAGTCACCATGGAACGGTAAGCAATATCGCTGATCCGTTGACCCTTGATGGACGGCTTGCCCACCTGGAACATCTTGCTGGTATCCCCGTGCCAGCCATCCTTGATGACCGTGATATCGATGTTCACGATATCCCCGTCCTTCAGCTTTTTTTCACCTGGAATGCCATGGCAAATGACATGATTGACAGACGTACAGATGGACCGAGGAAAGCCGCGGTAATCCAACGGTGCCGGAATCGCGTTCTGATTCACCGTGATGTACTCGTGGCAGATCGTATCCAGCTCGATCGTCTTGACCCCTGGCTGCACGTGGGGAGCAATCATGCGAAGAACGTCGCCAGCCAGTTGACCCGCTATCCTCATCTGCTCGATTTCATCTTTGGATTTTAGAATTATTCCCATTTTGTACGTTGCCAGAAGCGAAAAAACACATTGTACATGGCATTTACCGGGGATTTAATCGGCTAATTAAACTTTTGCCCTATGACGCAGGCCTCCACAACTGGGATAATCCCTGCTGTTATGAATATGTGGCGCCCGGCACCCGGGCGACTGGAGATAAACCGGTATGCGTAAGTTCTTTAAATACATCCTCCCGCTTGGGCTTATCGTACTGTCCGCCCTGGCAGTGGTCGTGATGGTCACAGTGGCCAACAGCAAACGACCCGACCGCGAGGAGGCGACAGACCTGACCGTGCGGGTTGACGCGATACCGGCGGAAGTAGCTTCACTTAATTTTACCGTACGCTCACAGGGGGCAGTCAGGCCCAGGACGGAAACCACACTGGTCGCGGAAGTATCCGGCCGGATCGTATCTGTTTCCCAAAATTTCATCTCCGGTGGTTTTTTTCGCGAAGGGGAGATGCTGCTGCAAATAGACCCCAGCGACTACCAGACCGGCCTGCTTCGCGCCCAGGCCAACCTGGCCGCACGCAAAGCGCAATACGCTGACCAGAAAGCACGCTCTGAACAGGCACTCAAAGACTGGACCAACCTGGGCCGCAAGGGTGAACCTTCAGACCTGACACTGCGCAAACCCCAGATGGCCGAAGCGCTGGCATCGGTGCAGGCGGCAGAGGCCGAACTGCAGGAAGCAGAACGCGACCTGCAACGCACCCGAATCAACGTCCCTTACGACGGCCTGGTCAGAACCAAGATGGTGGATGTCGGGCAATACGTTACGCCGGGCACCAAGCTGGGTGTTACATTTGCAATCGACCGGGCGGAAATCAGGTTGCCACTGTCCAACAGAGACCTCGCCTTCCTTGACCTGCCCTCGGCCACGCGCCTGGACAAGGCCCACCGCGTGCCCGTCAAACTGACTACCGACGGCGCCGGTGCTACCGGCGAGTGGCAGGCGGAGATCGTTCGTACCGAGGGCGTGGTCGATGAAATCAGCCGGGTTGTGTACGCGGTTGCAGAAGTCATCGACCCGTACGGGATGCTGGGCCAGAACAACCAGGCTGAGTTACGCATGGGCACCTTTGTGCGGGCTGAGATCGAAGGGCTCAGGGCCGAGGACGTCGTTGTTCTGCCGCGCTCGGTCTT
>CAYUBS010000157.1:0-5569 GCA_964443145.1 uncultured Wenzhouxiangellaceae bacterium
CAATCATCTGAACCTGTTTGGCTCGGCGTATTTTGCGCAATGCCGACAGATTCTGCAGGATCTTGCAGCGTAACGGTTAAAGGCTGGCTTTCAGTTCATCCAGCTGTTGTTTCAATTCGGCGACTTCTTCCTCCAGTGTTTCAACACGTGCTGCCAGTCCGCTTGAATGGGCAACAGGCGCATATGCCTGTGGTTCCGGAATATCTGGCTCGCCGCACAGCAGGTGGGCATAGCGGGCCTCTTTCTGGCCGGGCTGGCGCGGCAGGTGGAGTACCAGCGCAGGCTCATGTTCGGCCAGGCGTTCCAGCACGTACTGTATGTCGTCGAGGTCATCGAAATCGTGCAGGCGGTGTGCATTGGTTTTGAGTTCACCCAGGGTCTGCGGACCGCGGAGCATTAACGGGCAGAGCAGGGCGATTCCCTTGCTGTGGATATCGAGTGCTTTGGCGGCCTGGTGTTCATACTTTGGAACCCGGGCGCCCCAGGCTTCCTTCACCACACCCAGTGATTCAAGTTCGCGCAGCGTATGTCCAATATCGCCCTCGGTGTAGTTGACCACCGGGCTACGTGCCGTTTTCTGGTTGCACGCGTTCCTCAGCGCATTGAGCGTCAGGGGATACTGCTCCGGAGTCGTTTCCTTCTTCTCGATCAGGCAGCCGAGTACACGGGCCTGAATCGGTGTCAGTTGTTCCATTATCTCTTTCCCTTGATTTAGATTTTCCAGTCGTTCAGAAGTACCAGCCAAGCTGAATAAACAGGCCGGGTCCATTCGAGAAATAACGATCTTTTCCCGGCGCCTCGATACCACCGTACTCTGATCCGTCGGGGCCGATCGGTATATTAAATGCACCGAGTAATTGAATGTTCTGTTTCCAATCGTACTGGACAACGAGTTGGGCCAGTGCCGAAGGGTCTTCCAGGTTGATGTAAAAATTGGGGATCAATATCAGCAGGGGGGTCATCTCGACCGTTGCGGAAGCGGCGATGTAGTGCCGGGCCAGCGTGAAAAGCTCGCCGCGTTCGATTCGCTCCAGTAAGGCCGGGTTATCCAGCAGGTCGGCCGGCGCGTAGGCACCGTTTTTCTGCCCGAATCCGTTGTAATAGTATTCGAGCAGTCCGCTGATGTTCTTTCCGCCCCAGTTCCACGAGTAGCTCAGGCTGGTGGCAGCTGAAAAGACCTTGTCGAAGTCTGTGTGCGTCCAGGTGAGGTCACCGCGCCAGACGGCTCCACCGATATTGGCGATTCCCCCCGCGCCCAGCACCAGGTCACCATAATGCTGGGCTGCCAGTAAATCAAACTCGTTCATGCCCAGGAAGCCATGGTACTTGAGTGCCAGCGAAGACTGGTCGGATTCCACGTCCCCGGTTCGCGGGTCGCGGCGCACGACAGCGACACCCTGCAGGTCGTTACCGTTGTTGAACAGGTACTGTCCATACAGCATGTCGTCGCCGGTCTTGTATTCCTTGTCGACCGCCGCAGGATCGAAAGGATTAAAAATATCCATCGGCGAGAAGATCATTCCGTTGCCCCAGCTGATGGCCTGGCGGCCGAAGCGCCAGACCGTGTGATCCGTGGTGTAGCCCACGCTCAGCCGGTCCAGACGATGCACAAACTCGTTCTTCTGATCGTCTCCAAATGAATAAGTCAGGTCCCACCAGCGGCGGTCGTCATTGATCACGCTGTTGACCGGCAGTGGAGAATCCGGAAAGCTGCGCGCCAGCTCCAGGGTGTCGGAATAAATGGCGATGAACTGGTAATCTGCTTTGAAATCCCAGCGGTCGCGCCGGAAATTAAACTTGATCCGGGTTTCCAGGCTGTTGTTGAAGGCACTGGATCCCAGCACGTCCCTGAAAGCGCTGTTTTGTGGGAAGCCCAGGTAGTTGAACTGGTATTTGACGTGGCCGCTGACCAGGTCGCTCGCATTGGCCGTTACAGCAAACGCCAGCCACAGGGTCAGGAGTTGGCGGGAAAAGCGGAACATTTCACGAGGGGGTCTGCATCTCGTCTTCGATCACACGCCCGTCCTGCATCTTCACCTGTCGTTTTGCATAACGCATGACGCGTTCGTCGTGGGTTGATATGAGGAAGGTTATGCCGTGCTTGTCGTTAAGCTCACAGAACAGCTCCATCAGGTGTATGGCCGAGCGAGAATCCAGGTTGGCCGTAGGCTCATCTGCAAGGACCAGTTTCGGCTGACTTACAATGGCCCGTGCGACAGCCACGCGTTGCTGTTGTCCGCCGGACAATTCCGCCGGCCGCCGGTGCTCCATGCCTTCGAGTCCGACTTCCTTCAAAATAGCGTGTGTTTTATGGGTCCTCTCTTTCGCCGGTACGCCCTGTACCTGCATCACGAACTCCACGTTTTCCTCAGCAGAGAGAACCGGGATCAGGTTATAGGCCTGGAACACGAAACCAATGTGGTGCAGGCGTAAATCAGCAAGGGGTCCTTTTGCCAATAGGTCCACCCGTTCGCCGTCAATACTGATCTGACCGCTGTCGAGTTCATCCAGCCCACCAATCATATTCAGCAGGGTGGTTTTTCCCGACCCGGAAGGACCGGAAAGACAGACAAACGACCCCTGTTCTATATCCAGTGTGACGTGGTCCAGCGCCTTGATGACGGCATCGCCCTGCTGGTAGTTCTTGCACAGATCGACGCATTTGATTTCTGCCATATCGGTTCCTTCAGATTTTTGCGATGGCTTCGACGGGGCGGTACTGCGAAGCCCGCCAGGCCGGCAACAGACTGGTGATGATCCCAAGCAGGATGACGACGCTGTTGGCCAACACCATATCTTTTAGTTTCAGTGCGGGGTAGAGCACGCTGGATGCCCCCATCATTTCAACGCCCTCCGAGACCGCGGAGATGTCGATCCCATCCTGGATGGGGATGATAGTGGCGATGGCCAGAATATTGCCTGCCAGGAGACCGAGTACCAGCAGCATGAGAGACTCCAGCAGGATTTGATACAGGATGGCGTTGGGTTTCATACCCAAGGCCATCATCAGGCCGATTTCCCGAACCCGTTCGAACACGGACATCATTATTGTGTTGACCAGGCCGAAGCTCAGAGCAAGAAAAATGACCACTACCCATACCAATACGAACCCGTCCATGACGCCGAGCATGGCACCCAGGTAAGCATCCAGCTCCAACCATGTAAGAACTTCAAGGTCTTCATCGACACCAGCGGAAACCTGCATCAGCAAATCGTCCATATTCCGGTAATCCTGGCCGGCCACCGCAATTTCCGAGATTTGCCCTTCGATACCCAGCAATGCCTGCACAGTCGACAGGCCCGCATACACGTAAATTTCTTCCAGGCCGCTGAGCTTGGCTTCGTACACCCCGACGATTCGAAAACCGCGGTCAGCGATGTTGTTCTCAGGGTCCTGGCTCATAACCACGACGCGTTTGCCCAGATCAGTTTCCAGCCTTTCCAGCATTTTCTTACCGACCACCAACCCCTTGTCTGCCGGCCCCTCCAGAAACCGTCCTTCGACCAGGGTCCCGGGGTCGAATCCGAGGGCTATTTCGCCAGCCGGGTCAACGCCCAGCAGGGTGACACCCCGGCTGTCCCGTTCGCTTGAAATCATTGCGGGAACGCGGATTCGGCGTGTCCAGCCGGTTACTGCGGGCGATTCCAGGGCCTGCAGCATTTTGGCATCTGGTTCCGGCATGCTGTTTTCGATGCTGGGATCATCGCGAAAATCCGGGTGGTGAACCTGGACCAGGCCGGGCAGGGTGTTGATACCGTCTTCGACCATCTGGTCGACCATTCCCCGCATTAGCGCGGTCATGAATATCATGGCCCAGACACCCACGGCTATCGCCAGCAGCATGATCATCGTTCGGCGGTGATTCCGCCACAGGTTGCGCCAGGCGAGCCGTGACATCGCGGCGACGGGAAGATTTCTCCTGGCAGGCATTACACGGCCCTCATTGCGTCAACCGGGCGCAGCTTAAAAAGGCGCAGAGCAGGGTAAACCGATGCCAGCAGGCAAAACAGAAATACGACCGACGGTCCCAGCATCAGGGAATACCAACCGACGCTTGGATAGACTTTTCCCGGCAGATTGAAACGCTGCGCTACCTCAGCCATGCCCGGGTAACTAAAGCCGGCGATGTTGAAGTAGAGCGCGACCAGCCACCCCAGGAACACACCAATAATTAAACCGATCAGGGCCATCAGGGTGGTTTCCAGCATCACCAGGGTAGCTAGTTTCGCTGGCTTGATGCCGAGTGCAGTGATCACACCGAACTCACGGGTTCTTTCCAGCACCGACATCAACTGGGTGTTGAGGACGCTGAAGGCCACCAGGATGATCAGGACGGCATACATGAACCAGGCACTGGACATGTCAGCCTGGATAGCCTGCTTGAGACCCGGGTTCAGTTCGTTCCAGTCCAGCACAAGCAAATCCTGCTGTTGGGTAGTCAGTGCCCGGGACGTTGCGACTGCGCCACTGACCTGGTCGATCTGTTCAACGGCCACCACAACACTGTGGCCGTGGTCCCCCATGGCAAAGACTTCCTGGAAATACCCCAGCGGGATTTCCGAGAAACTGCGATCCATGTCCGGGCTTCCAGAGTCGAAAATACCGACGATCGTGACGACGCCTGCGGCAAATGATCCATCCCGGCCGCTACCCAGCAGGGTGAGTTCATCGCCGTTTTGTACCTTGAGATTTCTCGCCATAACGGAACCGATGACAATTTCCGCCGCATGGTTGTCCTGCAGATATCGTCCCTCTTTGACAAGGCCGGGAATGGTTGACACTCCGGCCTCATATTCAGGTTGCACGCCGATAACCTGTATTCCAATAGAGCGTTGCTCACTCGAAGCCAGTGCAAAACCGGCGGCCCTTGCGCTGATGCTGTATTCCGGCATGGCCGAGCGGAGTTCGGCGGCCAGCGGTTCGATCGCGGCCATACTGTCCCTGAGTTTCGGGCTCTCGTTGTAACCGGGTTTCTGAACCTGCAGGTGGCCACTGAACGTTCTCAGTGTGTTGTTGATCATCATGTCGTAGGAACCCAACTGCAGCGAAATCATGAAGATCAGTAAGACGTTGGAGAAAATCATGGCGGTTGAGGTCAGCCAGGTGCGGCGTTTGTGCCGCCACAGGTTGCGCCACGCCATGCGCAGGACCAGTGTCATTGCCTGGGGTTGCGCAGGCTGGAGAGTGTAAACAGGCGGTCGGGCAGGTCGATGTCGAATTCAATGCTGTTGGATGTCAGTTGAGTCCACTCATCCGGCGTGTCGGCTTTACTCATACGCATGACTTTAGCGACCGGTCGCCCGCCCATAACCTGGATGTCCAGAGTCTTCATCGCCTTAACCAGCTCACCATCCTGGTCCCAGAACTGTTGCTCGATCAGCACATAATCGTCCCTGATCGTCATGACTTCTTTGCCCCAGACCACCGCGGCTTCTTCGTGGGGTATAGAAGTGATGGTGTAAAAGCGGTGGCCGTCACGCTCCTCCAGCGAAGTCAGTTCGTGATCATACTGGTCGATGATGTCGGTCGACTTGCTGATGTCCTTGTTGGAAAAATCACTGCCCATCC
>CAYUBS010000158.1:0-5543 GCA_964443145.1 uncultured Wenzhouxiangellaceae bacterium
ACTGCGATGAACTTCAGAACCCCTGCTTTCGCGAAAAACCAGCACACGTACTATTTCTACGCGACCCTGATTGACAATGATTCCGCTGGTGATGGGTTCAGTTTTCCCGATTTCATCAAGTATCCAGGCTGTTTTGCCGTCTTTTTCACAGTAGCGAACCCGGACACCCGGAAACGGATGATCAATGAGGGCTTCGATCTGCGACTTCGTGTCACGCTTCAGCCAGAACACCTGCTGTTTACATCCGGGAAGGCTCTGTTCGAGAAACTCGGCAGGTTCCTGGTAAACCGTCTCCATCGCAAATGCGAACTGGCTGGTCATTAAAACCAGCCAGGCCGCAAGCGCCATCATCCGAGGAGAGAATGACATGTTCAGAATTGATACCCCACGCCAAGATTCCAGCCATCGTATTCACTCTTGCCTTCCGGAGCATCCTGATCCTGATAGTCAAACTTGAACACCACGTTGGGATGCAACCAGTAGTTGATTCCCAGGTCCCACTGCGAGTATTCGGAATCGCCACTGTTGCCGGCCAGGTTATCCCAGCGGTTGTAGCGGGCAAACACGCCCCATTTCTCGTTAAAGCGCCAGCTCGGCTCGATGTACCAGCCTTTCTGACGATCCGCTCCGATCTCCTCCGGGCCTTCGCCATCCAGGTTCCAGTTGGCGTAGAGTGCGCGCAAGCCGAATGCCTTGTGCTGCCAGCTGACATGGCCAGTGTACAGCCAGGCATTACCTGCTGTTGGATCTGTTTCCTGGGTTATGTCGTCCTGGTACTGAATGCTTGCTGATAGCTCCAGACCAGGAATACCCAGCCAGCGTACGCGACCGGTAACGGCCTGAGAATCGAATTTTGCCTTGGCAACTTTCTGGCGGCCGGCGCGAATCGCGTAGCCATCTTCAGCGCCGGTATAAAGGCCGGAATGCACTGCTGCGTCATAACGCCACCCGTCTGCGAACGCGCCATTGAACGCCAGACCACCCTCCCACCAGGTGGTCGGAATGATATTCTTCTCGACCGGATTACGCTCAACGCCGTAAAACGTCGGCGGCTCGTGAGTTTCGTTCAAAATACCCACCGGAATAAGAAACACACCAGCACGGAGGCTTTGATTAGTGGCCCAGTCGTATTCGATATAAGCCTGCTCCAGTTCCACTTCACCCGGTTTGTCGTCACCTGACAGTGCATGTTCAACTTCCAGCTCACTCATGAAGCGGGTCCGGTCGTTGAATTCGTGGCTGAGAAACATCACGAACCGGTGCAGGTCGAGGACGTTTTTATCTTCACCGGTGGCCTGGTTTTCCAGCATATTCGCATGCAATTCACCGTAACCGCCGAAACGGGTAGCCAGATGAGCTACTGGCTGACTTTCCATGTTATCGGCCAGGATTTCGGCTTTTTCATTAACCTCGGCACTTGCCAGCGCATTGGCATCAACCTGCTCCTTCAATTCCAGAAGAGCTTCCTGGGTTGAGTTCAGCTGCTGTAAAAGAAAGTCGATTTGATCTTGCTGCGCCTTGATGACTGATTGCATATCTTCAGTCTGCGGATCGGCCGTAAATCCTGCTGTACTGGCTGTAAGCAGTGCAACCATTAAGAAAGCTCTCATTTTTCTTCCTGCGCAATGTATTTTTAGGACGCAGAAAGTTTAATGAGGCCATACTCTAATTGCAAATGATTCTCATTTGCAATTGATGCATGTCATTCGGAAACGTAATTTGTGCTATTCGCTTATCAGTTCCGCTCAAACGCCGAACAAAGGGATAGAGATCCCGGCCCTTTAGCCGGAATCTCCTTGATTTTGTCTTACTTCAGGTCGTTGTCTTTCTTGAACTTGTCAACCATAGAGGCCTGGGCTTTTTCCGCTGGCTGCCAACGGCCGGCCTTGATGAAGTCGCTGATCGGATCGGGTACGGTGCCCTTTGCGGGCGGCGCCGGCGGCTTGTTCGGACCGTTTACGCTCCAGGCCTGATCGGGTGAAACGATCATGCGCTCGATAATCTGCTCTTTGGTGATATTCCAGACCATGTTATCGACTGCCAGGGACAATGGGCCTGAGTAGGTCGACCGGACACCCTCCAGAATATGGTCGTGGGTACCCTGCTCGTTAAAGAAGTGATAGCCGATTGCGCGGCGCGGCTTGATGGTACTCATCACTTTACCGAAAGCCGGTGGCGAAGTATGAATCTGCGTTCCGACGCCAATTGCCTGTGCAGGTGACTGGCCGTAGAACTTGACCAGGTCTGAAGGTGTCAGGAAAGTTTCATGAATGGCTACATCCGCTCCGGTCGCATATTTGATAAACCACTTATTCGGAAAAGTGTCACCACCTATCACGACCTTTAGTCCGGCGTATTCAAGTATAAAGCTCACCGGACCATCACCCGCGTGAATTGCAGGTATCGAGCGGATGGTCACACCGTTTTCCTGGTAAACCACGGCATTGACCGCTTTGTAATCGAATTCCTTCACTGAAATCTGGCCGGGCCTGGGGCTAAGCACAAAGTTCCTGGTCGTGGCATCCCAGTTAAAGGCCTTGAGAAAGTGTTCAATAGCATAGGCCGTGCCCATGTCAGGTGTCTGGCCGGTGGGCCCCCAGACTTGCAATGGCTTGGTTCGTCCCGCAGTCCAGCCACCCGCCCATAGCGTGGCCAGGTCACCCCAGTGATCGGTATGCAGGTGGGTCAGGAATACCTTGTCGAGAAAATCGTAGGGAATCATCAGGGCCGCTACGTTTGTCATGGAACCGGTGCCTATATCGAACAGGAATTTATCGCCATTTCCGACTTCGGCCAGCCAGCAGGTGGCAGCCTGATCACGCCTTGCGGCCGGCAGCCCCGTTCCGCATGAAATCAACCTGATTTCGTCCTTCGTAAGCTCCTCGGTTCCCGGGTAGTACACGTAACGATCAGGGGCCACGCCTGTTGGCGACTCGACGACACCACCTGCGCCCATGAGGCTGATATACAGGACGGTGGAGACCACGCCACCCATAAAAACAATCCAAAATTTGGTGTTCACGTTTCCTCTCCTCTCTTCTACCAGTGAATAGTCAGTCCAAGCAGCGGTCCCTGCTGCGTTGCATCATAGGCGTAGCGATCAAAACTCATTGTTTTTCCGTTGTCAAAGTCGTAGCTCATGAATTTATAGCCGACAAATGCCGAACCCCAATGTTTGAACCGATAGTCAAACATGGCTGCCAGGTTCCAGATATGGTTGGTATCGCCCGAACTACCGAGGCCATAGTCAACCCGGCCGATGAAGGTCCATTTGTCTGAAAGTGACGCCGACATCCGCCCACCGAAAAAGCCTACCCACCAGTCATTATCTGTATTAATCAGGTCCGGTCCACCCTCAACAGCGACACTTAGTTTCTGTTTTGTATAGCGTGCACCACCCATAATTTCCCAGTCGGTTTTCTCGGTGCCAAACACCCAGTAGCCGGCACCCAGTTCCGCGATCGTGTCTTTGAAACCAATATCCAACGTACCACCCATCGGGCCCTCCGCCTCCGGCCCCAGGTTGACATACTGATACTCCCCGAACAGGGTCAATTTGTCCCGTTTCGCTTCGAAATGGACGGTAAACGTCATATCGAGATTGCTGAGTGCGTCATTGAAGGTGATATCCAACGGCGCAGACACCGGACCGATCTGGGAACTGCCCTCGATGCCCTGTGCCCATAAAAACAGGGGGGAGAGTGAGTATTTCCATTCTCCATCAGTTGAGTCACCGCCGGCCGCATGCGCAACGTTGATGTTTCCGATTGAAAACAGGAGCGCCATCAGAAGTATGAAAAACCTGATATGAGTGCTAAAAAACATGGGGTGTTTCCTTGTAGTAATCTGGATAATGGCATTAGCATACGACTATGTATAATAAAAATACATAATAGTATTATCAATGGCTGAGTCCGCTTTCTTCGACCTGCCGGATGACGGAATTGCCCACCAATTAGATGTGATCAGGCTGCATTACATGATCCATGTTTAATCAGACCGAAATTCCTGCCAGGTATGGCCTTCTGTTATTTGCCGCTCTTGGTTTTGCGATGCATGCCGGTATCATCGGGGCGGACGATAAGCTGCAAGGATTCGAAAACCCCAGGGTCATCGTGCATGAAAACCTGGATGAGTTGCCCGACGTGCGGGTTGTTTCAGATGATCAGGATCCAGACAGTAGTCCTGTCCTGGTAGATAAGTCCGACCAGCTAATGGATATATCCCGCTTGCCACTGACCTATGTTCAGGAACATGTCCCCTTCCTGACGAAACGAAACATCATTTTTTTTGGCCGCTTCGAACTTGATGCCGCCCATTATAGTAGTGGCGTACTCAAGGACGATAATGGTCTGAATATCCGTCGCTTTCGCCTGGGCCTGGCCGGTGAAGTAAAGTTCTGGCCAGGCTGGACTTACAAGTTGGAAGTAGACTTGACTGACGCTGAAAACAGGCTCGCTGACATCTACCTGTCCCGTCGTACCGAAAGCTGGGGAACATTCCGGATCGGCAACCAAACAGTGGCCCAGACACTGTCCGGACAGACTTCCTCCCTATCAATCCCCTTCATGGAACGACCCTTGCCGATACTGGCTTTTTCGCTGAAAAACCGCCTGGCTATTGGCTGGGATACACACCTTAAAAAAATTGGCGCCAATATTTCCCTGTTCAGCAAGGACCCAAACGAAGGTGTTGGCTCGCATGGCTGGGCTGCCCGCGGTTACTTCAATCCGAGCAGGGGAGATTACCAGGTGACTCACATCGGAGGATCGTTCATGCGGCTTTCTTCCGATGCTGATGCAAGGCTCAGCGCACGTCCTGAATCGTACGTAACAAATATCAAGCTGGTTGATACCGGCACCCTCCCTTCTGTAGGCACGAGTTCGGCGATTGGACTGGAATTGGCGGGAGCCAAAGGCCCGGTTACCTTCAGGAGCGAGATTTACCGTGTAAGCCTTTCTCGCCCGGCCGCAGGTGATCCAAAACTCACGGGTTTTTATGCAGAGGCATCGTGGTTTCTCACCGGTGAAACGGCAAATTACCGGGAAGGCAAGTTCATTCGCCCCAATATCCTGAGCGACCGGGGTGCCTGGGAACTGGCAGCCCGGATCAGTTCCATCGATTTGAATGATCTGGACGTCAAAGGAGGCAGACAGAAAAATCTGTCTTTCGGGGTGAACTGGTACTCAAAAATTCACTGGCGCTTTTTGGGTAACCTGATCAAGGTAAAGGCAAAGGACGGGCCTTACGGAAAGCAGACACCCTGGATTATTCAAATCCGGGTACAGTACTATTTCTGATGGGCTCCTGGAAGAACGTGAAAAAATATTTTATTTGGGCCGCGATATTGCTGTTGCTCCCATCGCACATATCAGCTGACGCGATCATCCGGTCCACGGCCATGTTTGCCAGCACGATTGCTGAATACTACGTTGAAGAAGACCATGTCCGGCTCGAACTGGAAATCGGGCAACAGGATATCGCGAGTTTTCGAAATCTGCTGCCGGACCAGCTGTACCAGCAGCTGGGATATGGCGATGTTC
>CAYUBS010000159.1:0-5461 GCA_964443145.1 uncultured Wenzhouxiangellaceae bacterium
GCCCGGGCACCCTCCGCGCCCGGAAATGTCCTGGATCATTGACTTCCTATCCCTGCAGGCACAGGTTATTAAATAGGCATCCTTCACTTATGAGGGTGGTTTCATGTTTGTAGCCAGGCCAGCAAGGGCTGTTTTTCTGTTAGCGCCGGTAGCGATCTGCGCATTACTGGCCGCCCCCCTTTATGCAGGTATCTGCAAATGGGTAGACGAAAATGGAGTCACCCACTACGCAGAACGCTGCCCGCAGGAAATCGAAACCCAGGAAGTTGAAATTGCCCCGCCCCCTTCAACACAACAGGCTGAAGAAGCCCGGCAACGGGCACACGCGCTGACCGGACGGACTGCTTCAGAAAGCGGGGGTCATTCCGACCCTGCGGATTTTCATTCATTGCCCGCCGGCGAACTGGGTACATTGCCCGTGAATTCGACTTCGCTCTACCTTGAAACAAGCGGCACCGGCATCCTGATGGACCTGGCTTCGCACAGCGCACGATTCTCATTGTCCCTGAAGGCAAGGGATAACCTGCCCGGCGGAGCTTACCTGGAAACTTATTTCCCGGAGCCGGCCAACCCGGCCCGCAGCCACACCGTATCCCGGCCGGCGCCAAAAACCCGGGCCCCCATCCGCTTTGAATCACCCCTTTCGCATAATTTCAGGTGCTGGAACTACGAGGTCGTAACGTACGTCTACAGTGACAAATCGGCCACTGATCTGCTCGATACCCACCGGCAGCTGATCCAGTCCCGGCTGGACATGTCGCTGGGGGTAGACGACAAGGAATGGTTAAAGGCCCTGGCGGGGCGTGGCTCCATGTGCCCATCCCCGCATCAGCAGGCGATGAAAAAAATGTCGGTAGAGCAGCTGGATCGATTGTGCGAAGAAGCGCGGGAGGCCATCCTGAAACCGGAACGCCAGAAGCTGATCAAACAGTGCATCAAGGCAGGTAAAAAACAACCCGAATATTGCCGGCATTACTACGCCGACTGGGGAGATGCGATGCGGCTGGACCCGCTCCACGTGCGCCCCGCCCTGTACCATGATATTCCCGAGTGCATCGCCGCGAGAAAGGCCCGCCTGGAAGCCGGCGGGCCGTGAGGTCCTGATTCTTTTCGTGGGATCAGTGTGTGATCACCGCGTCGGAACCCTCAGAACCGGATTTCTTCTTCGACTTAATCGCAGAAGGTAGCGGCTGAGGCATCTCCAGCAGGGCCAGTTTCAGCACCTCATCGATGGTCGCGACCGGATGAATGTCCAGTTTCTTGAGAATTGCCTCGGGGATATCCACCAGGTCCTTCTCATTCTCATCGGGGATAATTACTGTCTCGATCCCACCACGGTGTGCTGCCAACAGCTTTTCCTTTAGCCCGCCGATCGGCAGAACTTTACCGCGCAGTGTGATTTCGCCGGTCATGGCGACATTCGCCCGCACCGGGATCCGGCTCAAAGAGGAGACCAGCGCAGTGCACATGGCCACACCAGCTGAAGGACCGTCTTTTGGCGTAGCGCCTTCGGGCACATGCACGTGGGCATCAAGCTTCTGATAAAAACCGGGTTCGATCCCAAGAGATTCTGCACGGCTGCGGACCACCGTCATCGCCGCCTGGATGGATTCCTTCATCACATCACCCAGGTGGCCGGTCAGCGTCAGGTTGCCCTTGCCGGGAACCAGCGTGGCTTCAATCCTCAAGAGCTCACCACCCACCTCGGTCCACGCCAGGCCGGTAACCTGGCCGATCTCGTTGTTCTCTTCCACCACGCCGTAGCGGAAACGCTGAACACCGAGATAGGTATCCAGATTTTTATCGCTGACCGTGATTTTCTCACTCTCTTTGTCCAGAACGAGTTTCTTGACCACTTTGCGGCAGATCTTGGCGATCTCACGTTCCAGGTTACGCACACCCGATTCACGCGTGTAGTAGCGGATGATATCGGTCAGTGCACTCTCGCAGACTTCGATCTCGTCTTCTTTCAGACCATGCGCCTCCGTCTGTTTGGGCAACAGGTAACGCACGCCGATATGCAGCTTCTCGTCTTCTGTGTAACCCGGGATACGGATCACCTCGAGCCGATCCAGCAGGGCCGGCGGAATGTTCAGTGAGTTGGCCGTGGCCACGAACATCGTCTCGGACAGGTCGAAGTCGACCTCCAGGTAATGGTCGTTAAAGGTATTGTTCTGCTCCGGGTCCAGCACCTCCAGCAAAGCTGAAGAAGGATCACCGCGAAAGTCCATCGACATTTTGTCCAGCTCATCCAGCATGAACAGCGGATTACGTGTGCCTATTTTGGCCATGTTCTGCAGCACCCTGCCCGGCATCGAGCCGATGTAGGTTCTGCGGTGTCCGCGGATCTCAGCTTCATCACGTACGCCGCCCAGCGACATACGCACAAACTTACGCCCGGTCGCACGGGCGATGGAACGGCCCAGGCTGGTCTTACCTACACCCGGTGGTCCCACCAGGCACAGGATTGGACCCTTCATCTTGCGAACGCGCTGTTGCACCGCCAGGTACTCCAGGATGCGTTCTTTGACCTTCTCCAGCCCGTAGTGATCCGCCTCGAGTATTTCCTCGGCCTTGTCCAGCTGCTTGCGAATCCGGCTGCGCTTCTTCCACGGCACGTTCAGCATCCAGTCGATGTAATTACGCACCACCGTAGCTTCGGCAGACATCGGCGACATCATTTTCAATTTGTTCAGTTCGGAGGTCGCTTTTTCACTGGCCTCCTTGCTCATTCCGCTGGAGTCGATGCGCTTGGCCAGGTCTTCCATGTCATTGGGTGCATCGTCCATGTCGCCCAGTTCTTTCTGAATAGCCTTCATTTGCTCATTCAGGTAGTACTCGCGCTGGCTCTTCTCCATTTGGGTTTTAACCCGGCCGCGAATACGTTTTTCCAGCTGAAGTACGTCGATCTCACCTTCGACCAGCGCCATCAGGTGTTCCATGCGCCGCCGCGGGCTGCCCATCTCCAGCAGCACCTGCTTCTCTTCCAGGCGAATGGTCAGGTGTGCCGCAACCGTGTCTGCCAGCCGGCTTGAGTCTTCTATGCCAGCCAGCGTGGTGAGCAATTCAGGTGGAATTTTGCGGTTAAGCTTCACGTACTGCTCGAACAGCGAGACCAGTGAGCGCATTGTGACCTCGAGTTCTTTTTCGGTGCCTTCATTCGACACCGGCACCAGCTCCCAGCGGGCTTCGAAAAATCCACTTTCCTCGGTGAACTCACTGATGCTTACCCGCTCACCACCTTCGACCAGAACCTTGGTCGTGCCATCCGGCAATTTAAGCAGCTGTAACACGGTAGCCAGCGTACCCACTTCAAACAGGTCAGAATCAGTCGGCTCATCTATTTCCGCGTTGCGCTGGGTAACCAGCACGATGCGCTTGTCGTGATCCATCGCCTTGTCCAGGGCCAGGATAGAACGCTCACGCCCAACAAACAGCGGTATCACCATGTGCGGGTATACCACCACGTCACGCAGCGACAATACCGGCGTGGGTTGCACGGTCATTGAGGGGATTGTTGTTGTTTTGCTTTCAGCCATGAAAATTCCTCTCCGGCAAACGGTTGGCGGGCCCGGCGCGGCCCATTTACTTGCCTGGTTTAATAATAGCAGCCGATGCGACCCGTGACAGGCGCCCCGGATCAGTTAACCGAGATATTGTTGCTGAGTGCGAAAAATCAAGGGAAGGGGTTCCTTTGAATCAGCGCACAGGGGCCGGGATGGTGTGTCCCCTGTATCCGGGCACGCTCGAGACGTCCCTGTTCGCTCGTAACGCGCTCCCGGCGCGTTATGGCCCGGAAACAGAGCGCACACCACCCCGGCCAGGGCGGCAGTGATCCCAGGGTGTGGAAATCCTTGTTTTATAGGCGTATTCTGGAGAGCGGGGGTTACTTAATTCCACTCAGGAGTAACTGCCATGAAAAAGCTACTGCTACTATTTGTTTTCTTTGTTTTTATTTTTATCAGCTCTGATGCCTACTCGGTTGAAATCAGCCGGCATATGTCCGGTTCCTGGTACAACCCGATGCAGAGCGGTCACGGACTTTCGGTCGAAGTACTGTCGCCCGAACGTACGATTTTCTACTGGTATGTCTACAATCCCGACGGCACGCCGACCTTCCTGGTCGCTGACGGCGAGAACCGTGGAGACACCATCTTCGCCACTCTGTATCACCACACCGGCATGCGCTGGGGTGAGTTCGACCCGAATGATGACGAACAAATGGTCTGGGGTGAGGCCACATTGCAGTTTATAAACTGCGGCGCCGCCCTTTTCGCTTACGCGGCCACGCACAGTCAACAGGACATCCCATTCGGTGAAGGCCAAACCGAATTGACCAAGCTGGTCGGCATCGATCACCTGCCTTGCGCCGAAAACCGTGTAGTCGGCATTTATCAGGGCATCACCGAGCCCGAAGAGGACGAAGACCCGTATGCGATGACCATCCTGCTAACGCCGGATATGCGCTTGGTGTCTATGGGGGATGAAGAACACGTGTCCTTCGGAACCTACACCGTGAATGGCTCGCAAATCACCGTGTCAGACATCACCACTTATTCGATCAATCCATTCGACCCGTACACGCTGCAAATGACGGGAACCGGCGCGGTCACACCGGAGTACCGTATGCATCTGACATTTTCCAGCCCGGATTTGCAGGATGACGTCGAGGGCGACTTCCTGGCCTCCGACTGGCTCTACCGCCGAGGCATAGATTTTAGCGTCAACGTCGGTATGCACATCAGCCGGGATATGATCACCGGCGATAGCGGCTTCGTCGACGTCTTTCCCAACGGCGGGAGTAACGGAGCATTCAGGGGCTCGGAGGACGGCGGTGGCTGCGATTATAACGGACAGATGATCGTCTCTGACCGCGCCTTCAACATCTTCGACGTCAGCCTTATGGTAACCAACTGTGGTAGCCGGAACGGAGACTACATTGGAAGTGGCTACCAGGTTGATGTGGAAGCTCTGGATGACCGGGATGGGTATTTGCTGATTACCAGTGATGGGCAGCAGCCGTTTGTGCTTGGGTTAGCGTCCATGTAGTGAGGCTGGGTGCGGTTGATTCAGCGCACTATGGCCGGGGTGAGGTATATCCCTGCACTTGGCCATAACGCGCCGGGAGCGCGTTACGAGCGAACAGGGACGTCTAGAGCGTGCCAAGTGCAGGGATATACCTCATCCCGACCTGGCACTGCGGTCAATCGGCGGCGCCAACAGACTTTGGCTGATTCTCGTAGAGGATGAACGGCTCAGCATCACCCTCGATGACAGACTCATCGACGACGACCTTGGAGACGTTATCCAGGGAAGGCAGTTCGTACATGCTGTTGAGCAGCACGCCTTCCAGGATGGTGCGCAGGCCACGGGCGCCGGTCTTGCGGGCCATTGCCTTGCGGGCGATGGCTGCGAGGGCGTCTTCGCGGATTTCCAGCTCGGCGCCTTCCATTTCGAACAG
>CAYUBS010000160.1:0-5367 GCA_964443145.1 uncultured Wenzhouxiangellaceae bacterium
TTACTCCTCGAACGTCTGGAACACCTTTACTTCGCTATTGTTGTGAATATCACCCACAATTTCCATCTGGTCTTTCTCGATGTTGTAGCGCAGGCAGCCAATTTTACCGTTGCGCCGGGTAAAGGTAGTCAGACAGACACTTTCGGGAACCCGCTCCATGTTGGCCAGGGTTTTGAAGTTGCGGTTAACCGAGGTCCCCAACCCATACCGTGATACGTATATCCCGCTTTCCCAGCCATAGTGTTCGCCTTTCATGGGAGGAGCCGCCGAAATGAAGTTGGCCCAGCTGTTGACGTTGTATTGGTCCGAGCCTATCTCCTGCGTATCACTGCCATGGGCCGTATACAAAACTGTGTCGATACCAATTTTTGGTGAGCCGTTTTCACTATTTCGAGAGTTAACCTGGCTTTCCGTTGCGACGATAGTCGTCCTCGCGTCTCCTTCGGGGGTATCGACTGCCTGTATGGCGGCCCCAAACAGTTTATGGACGCCGGATTTAACTCGAGACCATGCGTTTATTTGCGCCGCGACGGTTCCATTGTTGTCGTCCACGTCGAGTTCCGTGATGGTATTGGTCGCAAAACCGTAATTGTAGAACCGGCCGGTTTCCGGATTGTAATAGGTCAGGTCTTCGCGGCGGTCAACGTAATTGAAGACATAGTGGGCGCAATTTGTGTTCCAGACATTGTAATCACCCGGGACGATCCACTCTTCCGGCACGATGTCACGAATGTCATTTCCCGGAGGCAGGCAGGCCGCTTCGGCGTTGTCGGGCAGCAGGGGGACGGCCATTGCGACCACTACACCAAACGTACTGATTAGTCTTTTCATGTCTGTATTTCCCAAGTGATATTCAAAAGTAGTTGCGGATCAATCAAGGCTACCAAAATCCGGCTGAATAGTTGCTGAACCAATGAACCCCGGAACTCAGTCCCGAAAGTAGCGCGCGTTTTGCTCCGACACCTGCTCTAGCACAGCGCCACGAAACTGCGGCGTTCTGGACAGCTGGTAATCCCAATCGCGCACCTCGTATAGCCCGTTCGGGAAGGTGATGGTGACCTGGTCCGGCTCCAATACAGCGTAGTTGTAGTAACTGCCGGCAATCATCCAGTCCCAGGGTTTTAGCTCAAAGAGATTGTTGCCGGCACTGTAATCGGACGCGGGATTCCCGCAGCCGAACAGGTCCTGCATCAGGGTGGGGACGATATCGTAGTGCGAAGTGCGGTGCTGGTAAGCGACACCACCCGGGCGGCCGGGCCAGTACAGCACCATCGGGGTGACGAGCTGGTTACGCGTATAACCCGAACCGTGTTTCTGCAGCTTCGGGCCGCTCTCGCCAAACTCTTCGCCATGATCAGAAGTGATGACAATCACCGTGTTATCCATCAGGCCGCGCCGTTCCAGGTCTTCGAGAACCCTACCGACCAGGCTGTCCACGTAATGGACGGATGTTTTGTAGTTTGCGAACGCTTTCGGCATCACATCTGCGCTTTCAGGCTCGAACTTCACCGGATGATCCGGCGGAAAATTATTGCCGGTTGTGGCGTCATAAAACAGGAAACCGAAGAACGGTTTGCCCTCGTCACGGTCATCCAGCCACTGGTACCACTCCGCCGTAAGCTTGCGGTCGCGTTTCCAGCCCGGGTCGGAGGCCGGCTCGGTGCCCATACGCAGATCCGGCACATTAGCAAACGCGGTGCGGTCCAGCACAACGGGGCGGTACATGGTCGCGCTGCTGAACAGACCGGGCTGATAACCCCGCTCCTGCAATTGATCGACCAGCACAGTGGACCTTTGCAACGCGGAAAAGGCGCCCCAGTAACCCGGTGGCAAGCCGTAAAAAAGACTGAACATACCCATGCGTGACGAATTTCCGCCACTGAAGTGATTACGAAAATCCAAACCGCGTTCGTTTGCAAAACGGCTGATATTGGGCGCCACTTCAGGCGTCATTACGCTGCCGCGCACCGAGTCTGCCACGATGAACAACAGGTTCATGGGCTCTTCCTGCGAACACTGCAAAGGAACCAGTGGATAGCTCAACAAGCGGTCTGAAGAGGCATCAATACTTTGTGATAGGCGCCGTGCCAGTTCACGCTCACGGCTTGCTTCAATATCAACCAGCCCACTTTTCGTCATCAGGGACTTGGCCGTTACACCCCTGTAGACCGGTAATTGCTGGCCAAGACTGGTCACCGGCACGTAATAACTGGCGTCGGCCCAGGCGTGGATACCCTGTGAAACAATAATCATCAGCCCGCAAAACAGACCTAACGCCCGGCCGTGACGCTTGTTTGGAACCTGCACCCAGTTCCAGACGCCTTTGGCCAGCATCGACTCGAAGAACAAGCCAATCAGAAAAATCACGCCGGCAAAAACCCAGCTTTGCCAGCCCAGTATTTTCATCGTCAGGCCATTCATGTGGAAACGGCTTTGCGACCACAGCAGGCTGTCCAGCAGCATGAAGGCGATCATGAACGCGAACAGTGCGACCGCCACGATAGTCAGCACGCGGCGGCGGGGAAACAGCAGCACAAGCGGTAGCGCGAGGATGAACAACGGGACCGTGGTGAGCATCACGTGATGGCCGATGTATACGGCCACCAGGTAGACAATCGACAGGATGGAGTCAGCCGGGAGGCTGCCACCGAAGTAGCGCAGGCTGACCAGGCCAAAGACCACTGAATTGGCCAGTGCAAACCAACCCGCCCAGCGTAAGAGCAGGCGTCGGCTCACGAAGCGCAAATCACGTTGGATAGTGCTTGGCCAGCGCCTGCATGATGTCGTAACGGCTGATGATGCCAACCAGCCTGCCGTTATCCAGTACTGGGTAACGCTGGAAAGGACTGCTGATGAACAGCTCAGCCACCGTCAATATGCTTTGATCGGCCTCAACGTGCTGCGGCTTCGTGCTCATATGCTCATTGACCAACCCACCCGGTTCCCCGTGGTAGTAGGCCTGTACAGCTTCACGCAGGTAGTCGCGTTCGGTAAAGATACCGATCAGGCGGCCGTGCTTGTCCAGTACAGGCGCACCGGAATAACCTTTTTTGATCAGAAGTTGAACCGCATCAAGAACCTTCATATCCGGGCCCAACGCCAGTACGTCTCTGGACATGAAATCTTTGATCTTCAGAGATCTCAACATGGGGACTCTCCCTGGGATTGATGGCGTGCCGATTCGTGCTGCTTGCGTTTCGGGCAAGTCTCACAACGGGGTGTGCCGGGGGGTTTACTACCGCAACCACCGCTAAACGGCTTACCGGAAAAAATCAGGCCAACGCCCATGGCCAGGCAGCAAAGCCCGACAATGATCAGGGTGCCTATGAACGTAGCCATCAAATCAATTTCCAAAATCGTCAAACAGAATGTTTTCTTGCTCTACCCCAAGGTCATCGAGTAGTCGGGTAACCGCAGCATTCATCATGGGCGGACCGCACAGATAGTATTCACAATCTTCCGGCGCCGGATGGTCTTTCAGGTAGTGCTCGTACAGAACAGTATGGATAAATCCAACCATGCCCGTCCAGTTATCTTCGGGCAAGGGGTCGGACAGCGCAAGGTGCCACTCAAAGTTGTCATGGCTTGCTGCCAACTCGTCGAACTCATCGATGTAAAACGCCTCGCGCAGGCTGCGGGCGCCATACCAAAAAGTTATTTTTCGCTTACTGTCTAATCTTTTCAGTTGATCAAAAATATGGGAACGCATCGGCGCCATGCCCGCACCACCACCGATAAAGACCATCTCGTTGTCTGTTTCCCGGGCAAAGAACTCGCCGTAAGGCCCCGAAACCATGCACTTGTCGCCCGGTTTCAGGTCGAAAATAAAGGAAGACATGATGCCCGTAGGAACGTCTTTGCCGGCGCCCGGAGGCGGTGTGGCGATTCGCACGTTGAGTATCACGATATCCTGTTCTTCCGGATAACTGGCCATTGAATAAGCGCGCAGTGTGGGCTCCGTGACTTTCGACTGTATTTTCAGCAGATCAAACTTGTGCCAGTCTTCGAGGTACTCCTCCGCGATGTCGAACGTTGAATAACTCAACTCATGAGGCGGACACTCAATCTGGATATAGCCGCCGGCTTTGAAGTCCAGCAACTCCCCGGGCGGCAGTTCAACCACCAGTTCCTTGATGAACGTGGCCACGTTGTCATTGGAGCGTACGGTGCACTCCCACTTTTTAACGCCGAAGACGTCATCAGGCACACGGATTTCCATGTCCTGTGAAACAGCCACCTGGCAGGCCAGGCGCTCGCCCTCGGCAGCTTCCCGCTTGGTTATCAGGGACGCCTCGGTCGGTAATAACGAACCTCCGCCGCTCAACACCTTGACCCGGCACTGGCCGCAGGTGCCGCCGCCACCGCAGGCTGAAGGAACAAAAATCTCGGCATCAGCCAGCGTACCCAGCAAGCGCCCTCCCACCGGCGCGGCAAGATCGCGCTCACCGTTCACATTGATAGAGACGCCGCCCTGGGGCACCAGCTTCGCCCGTACCAACATGATAAAAACCACCAGCAACAACAGGATCGTTGTGAAAACAAGAACGCTGAAAAAGATCTCTTGCATCAGGCTTTCCTAAAAACTCAGGCCCGCAATACCCATGAAGGCCAGGGATATTAGTCCGGTTGTGATGAACGCAATCCCGAGACCCTCGAGACCCGCAGGTATGTCGCTATACTTCATTTTCTCCCGCAATCCTGCCAGCATCACGATAGCCAGCGACCAGCCAACGCCTGCACCCAGCCCATAAGCCACGCTGTCAATGAACCCGAGGTCACGCTGCACCATGAACAGGGAAGCACCCAGGATGGCGCAGTTCACCGTCAGCAGGGGCAGGAAAATACCCAGCGTGCTATGCAGCGCCGGGAAGAAGCGTTGCAGAAACATTTCAAGGATCTGGATCATCGCCGCGATCACGGCGATCTGGCTCAGCAAACCCAGGTAACTGAAATCCAGGTGGCCAAGGTTCGCCCAGGCCAGGGCTCCGTCCCTCAGCACAAAATTATAGATGACGTTATTCAGGGGTACGCTGATCCCTTCGACCACAATCACTGCCAAACCCAGGCCCAGCGTCGTTTTGACCTTCTTGGATACAGCCAGAAACGTACACATGCCCAGAAAATACGCCAGCGCGAGATTTTCCAGAAAAACGGCGCGGAAGAAGGTGTCGATAAAACTACTCATTATCGTTTCTCCCTGACCGGCAGTGGTTCCGGCTTGAACTCAGGCGTCTCATTTTGTTCAGGCTTCCAGGTACGAATGCCCCACACCAGGAAACCAATGATGAAGAATGCACTCGGGGCCAGCATGAACAGGGCATTTTCGACGTACCAGCCACCCTCACTCGCCAGCTTGAAAATCGGGAA
>CAYUBS010000161.1:0-5266 GCA_964443145.1 uncultured Wenzhouxiangellaceae bacterium
TGGAAAAATTGCCAATGCAAAAATCAGTATGGACAGGAGGAGCAGTGTTCGTCTCTGGATGCTCACTTTTCGATGTTTTCAGGCGCATAGGGGATTCGATAAAACATCGTGTAGAGCACCGGGACGATGACCAGCGTCAAAATGGTTGCGAAACCCAGTCCGAACATGATGGTGACGGCCATGCTTTCAAAAAAGGCGTCACCCAGCAGAGGCAGCATGCCCAGTATGGTTGTAATGGCTGCCATCGATACGGGCCGGACACGGCTGACACCGGAATCAAATACGGCCTGGTAGGGATCTTTGCCGGAGTGCATCTCGGTGTTGATCTGGTCCAGTAAAACGATACCGTTTTTCAGCACCATGCCGCTAAGGCTGAGCAACCCGAGCAAGGCCATGAAGCCAAAAGGCTTGTTCAGCAAGAGCAGGCCGACGGTCACACCGATGAGCGCCAGTGGGACGGTAGCCCAGATCACCAGGGGTGCCCGCAAGGAGTTAAACAGCAACACCGTAATCACGAACATGGCCAGGAAGCCGAGGGGCAGGGACTTGAAAACGGCCTTTTGTGCGTCCCTCGAGGTTTCATATTCGCCGCCCCATTCCAGGACGTATCCGTCGGGCAGATCGATGGCTTCGATTTTAGGGCGCAGGCGGGAGAACAGATCATTGGCCGTCTCGTTGCCAAAGGCGTCTGGATCGGCCAGCACGGAAAGGGTCCGCTTACGGTCCCGTCTCTGGATCAGGGCGTCTTCCCATTCGGTCCGAAATTCATCGACCACTTCGTCGATCATCACATAACGCCCGAAGGTGGTGCTCCAAAGCTGCACATCATGGATTGAGTCAATGCTCAGCCGTTCTTCATCGGGCAGGCGCACTATGATCGACATCAGGTTGGTGCCTTCGCGGTACAGACCGACACGTTGACCTGAAAAACTCATCAGCAGAGAGGTATCGAGATCGCGCTTGGTGATCCCGAGCCTGCGGGCATTCACTTCGTTAAGTTGGGGTCGCAGCATCTTACTGCGCTCGCGCCAGTTGTCACGGATACCTGTTGCGCCGATGTCTTCACGCATGATGGCCTTGGTTTTTGAAGAAAGCTGCCTCAGGATGGCGGGGTCCGGGCCGATAAACCGGGCTTCGATTTTGGCAGGCGGCGAAGGCCCGATGTCCAGGCGTTTGAATTTGACGTCAGCTTCGGGGTAATGCACTTCCAGAAAATCGTCCACCTCTTCCATCAGCACCGGTAAATCGTCCGGATCGCGCACGCGGAACATCAGTTGAGCGTAACTGGGGTAAGACGCTTCGGGTGTGTAGGTCAGCATGAATCTTGGCATTCCTCCACCCACAACCGCATGGGCAAACTCGTACCGTTCGTCACCAGCCAGGGCGTCCTGGATTTCGACAACGTATTCGTCGGTAGCGCGGATGTCGGTACCCTCAGGCAGCCACAGATCCACCAGGAATACCGGAGTTGTTGACGGCGGGAAGAAGGCCTGCTGAACCAGGCCAAACCCGGCCACGGCAGCAAACAGCATCAGCACCATCGACAAAACGGTAAGCCCGCGATGACGCATGCAGACAGTTAGCAGGGTTTTGTAAGCGGTGAAAAGTATCCCTTTGTAGGGATCTTCAGGTTTTGCGCCGGCTTCCCGTGCACTGGTGATCTCTTCTTTGAAAAACAGGGAACAGAAGAACGGAGTCAGCGTGATGGCCGTGAACCAGCTCAAAAACAGCGAATACATCAGGACCCAGAATAGGGACCCTGCAAACTCGCCGGTCGCATCGGGTGACAGCCCGATTGGTGCGAAGGCCAGGATGGCGATCACGGTGGCGCCGAGCAAGGGCCACATGGTCTGTTTAACGATGGCGTTGGCTGCTTCCAGTCGCGTCAAGCCGCGCTTGAGGCCGATCAGGACGCCTTCGGTCACAACGATCGCGTTGTCGACCAGCATGCCGAGCGCAATGATCAGCGCGCCCAGTGAGATGCGCTGAAGTTCCAGTCCCTGGTTTTCCATCAGGATAAAAGTGCCACTACAGGTCAGGAACAGGATCACCCCGATCAGGATGCCGCTGCGAATCCCCATGAAGAACAACAAAACAACAACCACGATAGCGACCGCTGCCACCAGGCTGGTAAGGAAAGATGAAACCGACTTTTCAACCTCCCGGGGCTGGTTGTAAATCCCGCGCATTTCCATGCCCACCGGCGTGACGGATTGAAGAGCTTTGAGTTTTTCTTCTACGACCTGGCCTACATCAACGACGTTAACCCCGCCGGTGAATGCAACCCCCACCACCAGTGCCTGGCTGCCGTTATAGCGCATGATCCTGTCGGGGACTTCGGCATACCCCTGGTAGACATCAGCCACGTCTCCAAGGTAGATAAGTTTTTGTTCCGCCGACTCACTGATCAGCAACTGTTCCAGCTGAGTGACGTCGGTGAATTCACCGGTTGGGTTGATGCGAATGGATTCGGATCCAGCGCGAATTTCACCGGCATTGGAGACGACGTTCTGCGTTTGAAGCAGAGCGTAAATTCGCTGGATAGAGATTCCCAGCGTTGCTAGTCTGGCCTGCGAGATCTCGACAAAAACCTGTCTTTCACGATCGCCTGAAACGTCTACCCGTGCGACGCCATCGACCAGCACCAGTTCCCTGCGGACATAGTCGACATAGTCTTCCAGTTCACCGTAGCTGTAGCCTGGCCCGGTTACAGCGAACATCAGTCCGAACACGTCGCCAAAATCGTCCAGGATTATCGGCTCACTCGTTCCGGGCGGTAGTTCACCCCGAATAACCATGTCGCGTACCCGGCGACGCAGGTTGTCCCATTCCTGCTCGAGTTCTGCACCACCGTAGGTTTTTTCGATCCTGGGTGTTATTTGTGAAAGCCCGGCGCTGGACGTCGAAATGACCTCATCAAGGGACGACATTTGTTGCAGGGCCTGCTCGACCGGATAGGTGACCTCTTCTTCGACTTGCTGGGCAGAGGCACCGGGATAGCCGACGAGAATTTTCGCTTCTTTAATCGTAAAAGGCGGATCTTCGAGTTGTCCCAGCGAGAAGAAGGCCAACATGCCGCCGACGCCGAAAATCAGCACCAGCATCCAGCTGATGACTTTTTTCTCAATAGCAAATTGCGAGGGAAGCATCAGAGGCCTCTTTCACGTTCCATTGGGCGGACCCACATGCCTTCCTCTACGGCATTCACGCCTGCGGATATGATCATTTCACCTTCTTTCAGCCCCTCCGAAATAGAGATTTTATTGCCGGTAAGCTGGCCCACTTTCACATTGCGACGGGAGGCCCGCATGGTTTCAGGATTAACCACCCAGACTTGCTTGAACTTAGAATCCAGCGGTTCTTCCTCGGCGCTGAATACCGCTTCAATCGGCACCAGTGTCATGTTGGCCACTTCTTGCTTAAACAGTCTGGAGAGATCCGCGATAACTGTGGCGCTCATACCTGGCAAGACATTCAGATCATCAGGAACGGGCAGAGAGAATGTGACTTTGTAGGTCAGGGTGGCTGGATCGGCTTCGGTTTCGTGTTCTTTGTAATGGGCTACAAAAGTCCGGCTTATGTCCGAACCGAACCGCACCTGCACGGGCTGGGGATCATTGTCGGCCCGGGTACGCTCGACGCGGGCGATGATGGATTCGGGCACATCCACGAGGACGTCGATCATTTTGACGGTCTGAATGATCAGAACTACTTGCCCGGGAGTGACAGACTCGTGGTTTTCGGCCAGGCGGCGCGCCACCACACCGTCAAACGGGGCAAAAAGGTGGGTGTATTCCAGGTTGTGCTGAGCCCGTACCAGGTGGGCTTTGCCGACCTTCATCATTGCAAGCCTCTGATCGTAGTCGGCTTCGGAAATCAGTTGGCGTCCAACCAGTTCCGAAGACCGTTTGAATTGAGCTACCGTAAGATCGTACTCTGCGCGCGCCTGGTCCAGCGCTGCCTGGTAATCCGCTGGGTCAAGTTGGGCCAGCAGGTCTCCCTGCTTGACGTTAAAGCCCCTGTTTGCGGGAAATTCCATAATTTCACCGCCTACCCGGAATGCCAGATCAGCCACGTCGGAGGCACGTACTTCGCCGGGAAAGGAGCGGATCAGCAAGGCATCCGGGCCTTCAACCGTGAATATTTTTGCAGGTCGGGCAACTTCAGGCGGGGGAGGGGGCTCCGGTTTTGAACAGCTTGCCACGAGGACAAGCTGGGCAGAAATTACCAGCGCTAGGATTTTGTTCACAAGTCAGGCTTTCCATCGTGATGCAGGGATTGTGTATCGTATGCTTTCTTGCCTGAAAACGGAATTGAAAGGGTTATGCTTGTCTAATTCATACTGTAGTAATACTATTGTGGTATGAAAGTTGCTGTTTCCATTCCCAATGAAGTCTTTGAGGACGCTGAGTACCTTGCCCGCCGACAAGGCAAGTCACGTAGTAAATTGTATGCTGATGCGATCGCAGAATATGTTGGGGCTTATCGTACCGAGTCCATAACTGAACAGCTGAATGCGGTATATGACACTGAGAGTTCGACCATGGACTCTGCCTTGGAATTGGCGCAGTACAATGCACTGGAAAAGGAAGACTGGTAAATGCGCCGGGGTGAAATATGGTGGGCCAATTTGCCTTTGCCATCAGGTTCTGGACCAGGTTTGCGCCGGCCCGTGGTGATCATTCAGGCAAATCCCTTCAATGAAAGCCGCATTTCTACGGTCATTGTTTTGGTTATAACATCCAATTTGGCATTATCGGTTGCACCAGGAAATGTGAGAGTCAACAAAACCGATTCCGGTTTGGGGCGGGCTTCCGTGATAAACGTGTCTCAGGTCCTGACGCTGGACAGGGAGAAACTTTCTTCACGTGTGAAGGCTCTTCCATCCAGGGTTTTGGATGACATCAACAGTGGACTGCGGCTTAGCCTGAGTCTATAGAAATTGCCTATGGGCGTTTTTTGTAGACGTAGATTTCATGAATTTCCCGGTCATAACCGGGGTAGAATCCCTTCGGCATCCCCAGGACAATTCGTTTCCCCCGGTTGGCGAGCACCAGCATTTCACCGGTATCCGGATCAAAATCAATGCCTTCAATTTCACCGGGGTCTTTGAAGCTGTCAAAGGCCAATTCGTGGCTGACATAGGCGGCGGTGGCGTTTTCCTGTGGCTCGACTCTCCAGAGGTTGTCGACTTCGCCCAGTTCGGCGTCTCCATCGTCGGCGGTGATGTACAGAGATCCATTCAGCGCCGCGATGCCCTGCTGCC
>CAYUBS010000162.1:0-5222 GCA_964443145.1 uncultured Wenzhouxiangellaceae bacterium
CTCAGCGCCGACTACCAGCATTTTTTCATTCGCAATCAGATTTTCTATGATTTCAGAGCCGTGTACCAGCTTCTCAACCGAAGCATGGATGTTCGCCTGAACCGCAGCCTGGACAAGCTCACTACGGGATCGTTCCTGGCCGCTATCGACCAGGTGCTCAACCGATGGGCGTATGGCATTCACGATCGCCCGAAGACTGTCAGACTGGCTCTCAGTGGATTGTTCCAGCTCTTCCAGCGTCGCCAACACCGCGCCACACTGCGAATGCCCCAACACGACAACCAGCTTGGTTCCGAACTTGTCAGCTGCGAACTCAACGCTACCGATTTGAGAAGGCATCACGATATTTCCGGCGACCCGGATCACGAACAGGTCGCCCAGTCCCTGGTCGAATACCAATTCGAGCGGAACACGGGAGTCAGAACACCCCAACACGATGGCGAACGGATTCTGCTCATCAACCAGCTCCTTGCGCCTGGAGCTACCAAACTTTGCGACATGAAAACTCTCACCGGAAACAAACCGCTGGTTGCCTTGCAACAGTCTTTCCAGCGCTTTTTTTGCAGTTACCATTTCAAGATACCTCAGGATTCATCAGGAAAGTTGACTTCCAGGCCGGTGCCTACCCGTCGGCTTTATTGTGATCAACAAAAATCAGGCTATCCGTATCAAAACCGAGCGCACGGGACTGTTGCATGAATTTTTGCATGACTTCATCGCTGACTTCGGGCGTCCGTGACAGCAGCCAGAGATAGGATGTGTCGGGACCCGAAACAAACGAGTACTGGTAATCAGCCTGGTCGAGATCAAAAATTACGTAGGATCCGTAAAACGGGCCAAAAAAGGAAACCTTCAGATAACCGGTATCTTTGTTCTCTACAAAAAACGCCTTACCCTCTGCGTCTTCCCAGGCGTTATCTTTGATCGAAAAACCACGATTCAGGACTTTGACACCGCCATCTTCCCGCAGGCTGTACTGAGCTGTAACGTTGCTCAGACCACGCTCAAAAGAATGATCCAGCCTGGCAATTTCATACCATTTGCCCAGGTAGCGGTCGACCTCAAAATCTGAAACCGGCTTAACTCCGTCAGGCATTCCCAGGCAACCGGATAGCCCCAGGGTTGTAAGGAGCAGAAACCCAATCCACATTTTGCGTACAATTTTCATCTCGCTCAGTCCCTCATCGCCGCAAAGCACTCGATTTCGACTCGCGAATTCAAGGCAAGTCCACTGGAACCCAGTGCGCTGCGTGCCGGCGGATTAACCGGGAAGAAGGTGATATAAACCTCATTCATGGCAGCCCATTCTGCAATATCAGCAAGAAACACCGTGCACTTCACCACTTCATCCATCGAAGATCCATATTTCTCCAGGCTGGCCTTGATGTTCTCCAGCGCCTGCCGCGTCTCTCCGCTAATGCCACCTTCCGCAAGTTGCGGAGTACCTGGAATATTGCCGATTTTTCCGGAAAGGTAAAGCATATTTCCCACCCGTACCGCATCAGAAAACGGTAGCTGCATGTCCGGGTTAGCGCTATAGTGCTCGACTTCAGGCTCGCCTGCCAGGCACTGGCCGGACAACAGCAAGGCAAAACCGGCCGCCAATATCATATTGATCTTCATATTTCTCCTCCATTAGCAAATCGGGTGATGTGTTCCGCGGCCCTGAACGCCAGTGCCTGGATGGTCATGGTGGGCTGCCCCCGACCAGAGGTGACCAGGCTGGAACCATCACAAATAAACAGGTTGGGTATATCGTGGCTACGGTGATAGGGATCGACAACTGAAGTTTTGGAGTCATCACCCATCCGGCAAGTGCCCAGCAGGTGTGCAAGGACGTCCTGGGGTATGACCGGGTCCCGCCATATCGTATTGGCTTCTGCCGCTTCCAGGATTTCCACCGCTCGATCCTGCATGAACAACATCATGGCCAGGTCATCATCATGATCCCGGTAGGTCATCCGCATGGCTGGCCTACCGACGGCATCCTTCAATTCCGGGTCCAGCGTGATGTTGTTTGATTCCTGTGCCAACGAGGTGGTGCTGTTCAGTAGAGCCAGGCGCCGGGTAAAATTGTGCCGCAACAGGTCTTTGTGGGCCTTTCCCCAGCGAGGGGCGCCCGGCGGCAGGCCGGTTTCGGAAAACAGGATCGGCGATGCCTGGATAAAGGCACGGGCGTCGATACCTCCGCCGCCATAAAACCCTCTGGCGGGATCGCTCTCATAAAAATCATGCACGATACGGGTAACCTGCACGCTCTTGTGCTCGTTGAGTGGTTCGTCGAAAAAGGCGTGCGCCAGTGAATGGCCGTTTGCCATCAGGTATTTACCCACCAGGCCGGAACTATTGGCCAGCCCGTCGGGGAATTTCGAAGATTCTGACATCAAGAGAAGGCGGGGCGTCTCTCCGCCGTTAGCAGCCACGATCACCGCCTTCGCCTTCTGCGCCTGCTGAGCTCCCTTCGCATCGATATATGCGACTTCGGTAACTCTACCCGCCTCGTTGGTCTCAATCCGGTACACCGTGGAAAGGGGGCGGATTTCACAATGTCCGGTTGCCTCGGCCAGCGGAATCATGGATGCCAGCGTTGAAGACTTGGCGTTCGCCTCGCAGCCAAACCCCATGCAGAATCCGCAATGCACACAGGCGGGCCGATTATTGAGTGGCTCCGAAAGAATGGCCATGGGTGCGGGTTGTGCGTGCAGCCCCAGTTTCTTCGCGCCTTTTTCCAACAGAACACCCGACGACTTCACTGGCAGAGGTGGAACGGGAAAAGGCCGCGACCGGGGCGCATCAAATGGCCCGGGGGCTCCTGATACTCCAACCTCCCAGTCAACCTTGGTGTAATACGGCTCTAACTCCTCATAGCTGATGGGCCAGTCTGCAAAACCTGTTCCGCTGATCGGCCCCAACAAACTCCGCTCCTTGAAATCAATCGGTCGCATTCGCCAGTAATTTGCCGTGAAGTGGACACTGCTGCCACCTACTCCACGCGAATACAGTGCGGGCGGCGCCCCGGATTGTCTGACCGTTGCTTTTTCAGCTGCCGTTTGACGAAACGTTTGAGGATCTTTCCAGGAAGGGTGCTCCATCATGCCATTCAGCATCATGACATCCATTTCGTCATGACTGAAATCCTTGGCAAGCCGGTAAGGGCCCTGCTCCAGTACGACCACGTCAAACCCCGCGGTCGAAAGCTCTTTAGCCAGTACACCGCCGGAGGCACCCGAACCGATAATAACGAAATCAACCTCCTTGCGCGTATCAAACACGACCTGTTTCCTATCCGTCGACATGAGACTTCTCCCCGCTGGCGGCCTGCGCATCGTAGTACCCAAAAGGCGGTTGCCAGGCGTGCCGGTTATCGAAGCCGAGCAAAGCCCAGCCGCTGAGTTCACGGTTACCACCCCATGAAGGCAAGGCGAACATCCCACAATGCGTCAGGAAGATCATCTGGCTGAAAAATGCGCCGGTCTCAATGCTTTGTAACAGGGGCGTTTGCTGATCAAAAGAAAGGCGTGCAAAACCCCCGCTATCCGGGAAGGATTCAATAGCCAAACTGTCAAGATCGGCCAACCCTTCCTTTAACGGCCCGGCGGCTCCCGCCATAAACCCACCCAGGGCCTGGTCAACAAAATAGACCACACCGGCCTCAGAGGCTCCGGGTAAATCGTCCGGCGGAATAATCTGGTCCACAACCGCAGCAATAGTTTTTGCCTCTTGCGGCGTTATGTTCAGCCAGTCCCCGCCGGTCATGTGTTGCTTTTCGGCGGCATGCCCGGCAGCCAGCAACACAGGCGTATTCAGGGCCAGCCATCCTCCTCCCGCCAACAGGCTTGTTTCCAGCAGAAATTCACGCCTGTTTGCTTTTTTATTATTCATTTTTGATCTCCGTATACTGCGGGAAGGTTTAGAAGCCGGAACCGGGTCCCGGTTCCACATCAAAGAATTTCCAGCTGACAGCCCCATCAAAATACTTAATCGGCAGGTTGGAGACCGGCCCTGCTTCCAGCATCCGGGAGTTCACTGCAATGCGACTTTCCGGGTCCTTCTCGATACCTTCATAATGGGTCAGGCAACCACAATGGTTGCAATGAAAGAATTCTATCTCCCGGTCGTTCCAGGAGTAGGAAGAAACGGCACCGGGTGCATGGGCAATACGTGCCGTAGTCCGTTGGAAATAAGCCCAACGAGCACCATATCTGCGACAAATTGAACAGTTGCACTCTGTTAGTGATGCTGGCGTGTGGGCCAGCTCAATTTGGACGGCGCCGCAATGACAGGCGCCAGACAGTGTTTCGGTCCACACCGCAGGTGTGTTGGTTTCAGCGACCTGGTTTTCCCTATGCGGTCTGCTGGTTAGCTGGCCGGAGCAATTGGGACAGACATGGTCCATTTCCAGAGTGCATTGCGGGCAAAATGTGCACTCGTATGAGCAAATAAAGGCCGAGGATTCCAGGTTCAGATCGGCATCGCAGCGCTCACAGTGGTTTTTCATCTTGAGCATGTTTTCTCCTGATATGGAACTTGATCGAAAATCAGCCTGATTGCAAATTATCGCTTGATTTTTTTCCTTCTAATCAGCTCAACTGCTCTTAGCTGGGCCAGTGACTCTGCCAGCTTCATCTCAGCAGCCAGGATATCCATGTTGGCCGTGCGATTCCCCAATGCCCTTTCAGCCTCATCCCGGGCCTGTTTTGCTGCCGCTTCGTCCACGTCATCTGCGCGCACGGCGTAGTCGACCAGGGCAGTGATAAGATGCGGCATCACTTCGAGAATACCGCCTGCGGCAAAGATCATGGTTTCCTCGCCTTGCGGATCTGTCAACTGCAGCATACCGGGCTTCAGAGTCGTCATCAGGGGTGCGTGGCCGGGGTAAATACCCAACTCGCCCGCAGTTCCCACAGCTATAAAACGAGTTACCTCACCCGAAAATAATTTTTTTCGCGAGGAAACGATATCGCATCTAATGGTTTTGCTCATGGGCGTCATTAATTTTGTCAGCGCACCCGGGTAGCCAGATCAACAATATCCCGCTCACAATAGTTACAGACATATCGATGTCCGTCATCGGGGCCAAGCCGAAACTCTGAAGTGACGGGTTCATTCTGATTTGAAATACAGTTTGGATTGGAACAGGTAAGAATTCCGCGCACTACCTCCGGCGCCTCGGCGTTGAACTTCCTGGCCACGTGCCCGCCAACAATAATATTAATCGTGGC
>CAYUBS010000163.1:0-5148 GCA_964443145.1 uncultured Wenzhouxiangellaceae bacterium
TGACCTGCCATGGTCTTATGTCGGGGGCGCTGCATTTGCCCGCCGACACTTGTTAAGCCGTGTTGACTCACTTTCGAAAGCGTATAAACAGGATAAAATACTCACGTATTTAAGATCATACAAATTGAATTACAATCAAGATGGATATGGCCGGAAAGTGATTGAATCTATACAGGAATGTAATGATCCATCGCGAGGTATCTGCTTCCCTGAAACGAGATTTAGTTGGAGGAAAAGTGACAACGAGATCGTTGGTAGCGGAGTGGCTTCACCCGGATCGCTTCCCAGGTATCTGAAGGGCCTGGGCATTGCTGATGTAAACGGTGACGGCCGGCCGGATCTGCTACCGGTAGATCAGAGCAAGAACTCGTTTTACTTCACAGTTTCCTATGCTCAGGAAGACGGTACTTTCACCAGCGGCTCGGGCTCGTATCCAATTCCAGGCATCGTGGGCGAAGATCAGCCGGTCAGTCTATTGACGATAGATTTGAACGCAGACGGACTACAGGATGTCATTTACCCCCGTGAAGTTGCCGGCACTGTCAGGTGGGTTGGGCGGCTTTCCAATTCATCCGGGTACGACGGGGAAGTCACGCTCGCGAGCGATTGCTGTTTCCGGACCAGTCCAGGTACCGCCCGGATAATGGACTTTAACGGTGATGGCCTCGCCGACCTGTTAACCGAGCGGGTCACCACAGCATCTTCCGGCAAAGGCGAGATGGTCATTTTGTTGAACAAGCGTGAACCGGGTGGGGAGCCAGGATTTATGCCATTTCGCACACTTACTCTGGATTACCCGCGGGACTTATTGCCGGACCAAACAATCAGTGGTGGGTGGATAGCCAATGGGGGTGAACGCCTGTTCGCAGATATGTCAGACAGGTCAGCCGCCGGTGCTTTAGCATTCGATTATAACGGTGATGGCAGGGTCGATCTGATAGCACGAATTAGCCGTAACTATAAGAAATGTAATAATAATTGTAATTTAAATGTTGCTGGTTTCAGAAAACAAGTAAATGGTATCGCGAATTTATATGCGGTATTTGAATCTAATGGTGAAGATCGCTTTGTACTCCGAGAAGTCATCGCGCGTGGTGCGGGTAACGAGTGCAGTGTGCCAGAGGTCTGTGTGCGTTGGTCCTCGTTGCCTGCCATTGAGCAGCTGACATCTGTTGACATCAATTCAGATGGTTTGGCCGACCTGGCATTTCGTGACGGATCCGATGACTGGTTCTATCAGCTGAACACGGGAGCAGGCTTTACCGCGCAACAGCCAATTGCCCAGCCACCAGATGGAATTCGAAGCCAGCTGGGCCAGCTTATTGACTTGAACGGCGACGGGTACCCGGAGTTTATCTACCCAAGCCGGGCTGAAAGCACTTCAGCAAATTGGGTCGTGCATTCCAATCACCCCGGGTCCGGGTTCGGAGCCAGTGAAAGCAGTGCGATCCGCCATGGTAATGCGGCCCAGGGTGACGCGAGTGTCTTGTTGGATTTTGACGGTGACGGGATGCTCGACAACCTGTTCATCGACTTTAGCAAGGGTGCGGTCAACAGCAGCACTACCCGGTTGTATCAGGGCCGTAACCTGGTTACCGGAAAGTCGCGACAGGCCGCCAATGTTATCTCCGCCATTGAAACGGCCACGGGCGCAAGAACCGAACTGAGTTATCGCCCTCTTACCGACCCAACCGTTTACACACGTATGAAGGATGCGCCGGGCGCAGATTGGGGCAAGGGCTCTGCTGTGTTTGACCTGCTGGCGCCTGTCTATGTCATTAGCCGTGTATCAACGAGTGCACCCACACGCGAGGACGGCTCGGCTCTGAGTAGTATCGAATATCACTATGTGGGCGCCAAAATCCAATCAGGAGGCCGGGGCTTTCTGGGGTTCGGAGAAATTATTATCTGGAACCCTCTTTCCGGCATCAGGGTAAATAAGCGCTTTCGACAGGGCTTTCCGTATACCGGTTTGATGGCTGATTCGAGTAGCTTTCTCACCAGCAGTGTGAACAAATTTCATGCCATCAGTGATACGGGGGCGGCTATTCCCGCTGGCTGGCCGGAGGTGGCGCTAAATATGCCGGTGCCGACCGGGGGTGAAGGTGAAACCCTGCTCAGTTTCTCTGCAAACCAGTGGCAAGCAGTTGAAACAATTGGTGGAAAGGGTATCTGGCGGCCGTCTCTGGTCCGCACGCTGGAACGCAGCCAAACGCATCGCGGGCAACTGGAAAAGCTCTCTTTAACCAACAATCACTACCTCTCATTTGGGCGCCTTGGTGAATCGATCACAGAAACCTACGCAGATGAGACTGCGCCCGTTTTTTCAACAGTGACTACGCTGAACCGGCACGCCGACCCGGATTTGTCCCGATGGATCCTGGACCGGGTTGCAGAAACCACCGTTGTCCATGAGCGCAATGGGCTGCAAGCGATTACCAGGAAGTCAGGATTTGGGTATGACCCCTCGACGGGTTTAATGGTCCGTGAAGTCACTGAACCGGGCAGGCCGGGCGTCAGTGTGGTGACGGACCATGTGCTGGACGATTTTGGGAACAGTGTGGCCTCGAAGGTAACCGGCGCCGGTATGCCAGCCCGGCGGAGCTGGCAGCTATACGATGCGCTCGGGCGTTTTTCGATCAAAGCGGTCAACCACTTCGGTCAGGCCACCTCGACGGTAGACCAGTGGACTGCCCGTGGCCTTGTTCTTGAGGGGCGTAATATCGATGGCGTGCTGACCCAGATATCAGTCGATCCGATGGGCCATGCATTTTCAACCTGGACTGCAACAGGGTCCTGGGAGCACTCATCGAAACGGTGGGGGAAAGGGAAGCATTGCCCCGAATTTACGGCCTATCACGTGATTTCCGAAGGGGGTGGCAAGCCGGAACAACAAACCTGCTATGACCCACTTGGGCGGGAGGTTCGGGTGGTCACGGCCGGCTTCGATGGCCGCGCGATCTACGTTGATAGTTTTTTTGACCAAAGGGGCAATTCAGCACAGGTCTCCGAACCCTATTTCACAGGCGATTCGGATTATTGGAACGTGTCCGTTTATGACTTCCTGGGCCGTACTGTGCGATTGACATCCGCAGCAGGCGACCGGCTGGATTATTACTACTCTGAGGATGCCTCCGGTCACTGCGGCGTAAAAGGCCCGCGCATGGTCAGAACCAGGAATGGTCTTGGTCAAACCCGACTTGAAGTTCGGAATGTGCTGGGTGAGACGGTGTCCGTTTACGACCACGAGTGCGGGCGGGTCAGGTACTACTATGACGCCATTGGAAACCTGGTGAAAGTCACCGGTGCCGACCAGGTCGCTGTGGATATGCTCTATGATTTCCAGGGCAGAAAAACCGCCGTTGATGATCCCGACAAGGGGCATTGGAAATACGAGTGGAATGCCCTGGGTGAGTTGCTGCGCCAGCTTGATGCCAAAGGACAGGCTATAGACTATGAATACGATCCCATGGGGCGGGTTACTGCACGTTGGGAGCTGTCCGGGCTTTCCAGCCTGCAGGACGATTCATTTGTCGTCGAGCAGCATGAAACCACCTCGTGGCAAAATTCCGCCAAAGATGTGGTTAAAGGCAAATCTCAGCCAGCGCGGGTGATATATCAGGATGATGTGACAGGTGAAACCCTGCAACGCATCGACAACAGCTACGATAAATTTGGCCGCCTGGCCCGTACGGCCAGTGAGCAATCAGGCCTGCTTCTGGCTGAAGAAACCACCTTTGACAGCGATGGCAGGATCTTCCAGAAATTTGATGCTTCAGGCGACTACAGGGGTATTAAATATCAATATAAATCAAATGGATATTTGAATAAGTTAATAGAGTCAAGAGATGGTGATTCAGGCGTTGTTTACCAGGAAATCGGTGCTGTCGATGTTCGTGGAAATATCGGCTACATGCGTCTGGGAAATGGTGTGGAAGCGTTCGCCAGCTACAACACCGTTTCAGGTCAGCTGGAAAGATTGGAGGCCTACGATCGTAATGGCGCGGAGCTCCAGGAAGTGGACTATATTTTTGATGCGTTGGGAAACCTGCAAAGCCGGCATGACCAGTCCAGCGGCCGCAACCTCACTGAAACATTTACTTACGATGATCTGAATCGCCTGCTTCGAGTAGAGCTTTTGGCGCCGCTGGATGGGATCTCAACTCCGCTGGAAACCCTGGCGTTGAACTATGGCCGCGCCGGCAATATCACCTGGAAAAGTGATGTTGGATCGTATGCGTATGGAGAAGGTAGTGGGGGGCCGCATGCAGTTACCCATGCGGGCGGAAATTCATATAAATATGACGCCAACGGAAACCAGATCTCCGGTAGTGGCCGTGAAATCGACTACAGCGTTTTTGACAAAGCTGTGGAGATAGAAAAAGACGGCCAGCTCACCCGGTTCCGTTACGGCGTTGGAAACCAGCGAATTTCACGGACAGACCAGACGGTGGCCGGTGAAACCCGGACTACCCATTACGCTGGAAGCGTCGAATTCATCGAAACCCCGGAGAACGCTTTTTTCAGGAGGCACATCGCCGGTGTGGCGGTATCTGATTTCTATCCTGAATCAAAAACCAGCTCAACCCGTTATCAGGTCAAAGATCACCTGGGCTCAATCCACAATTTGACGGACGAAAGCGGTGTGATTGGAACGGCAGTCTGGATGAATTTTTCCGCCTTTGGTGAACGCAGGGCAAACAACTGGAGATTTTCGCTGACTCCTGCAGTTGCTGCCTTGCTGAGTGAATTGACCACCAGGGGCTTCACCGGTCATGAACATGTTGATGACCTCGGCATTATTCATATGAACGGCAGAATTTATGATCCGAAGCTGGGGCGTTTCCTGCAGGCCGACCCATTCGTCCAGGCGCCGAAAAACACGCAGAACCTGAACCGTTACAGCTATGCGCTGAATAACCCGTTGAGCCTCACGGACCCGAGTGGATATTTCTTCAAGCGATTCATCAAGCGCTGGGGGCCGCTGATTGCCGCCATAGCGCTGAGTGTCCTTCTGCCCGGACCACAGGGTCTGCTGGCTACTCACCTGGGTCTGACCAATATCTACGGCCAGGCGGCCATCACCGGGTTTATAGCAGGCGCAATAACGGCAGGTACCCTGAAGGGCGCAGTGATCGGTTCAATTAC
>CAYUBS010000164.1:0-5037 GCA_964443145.1 uncultured Wenzhouxiangellaceae bacterium
CCCAGCTGGATGGCCGTTAGCAGACCGCCGACCATGGCGCCTACAACACCGCAGGACACCACATCCTGTCCGGTCAGGTACAGGCCGGGGATTTCTGTTTTCGGTTTAAGCCAGTCCTGCTCAAAACGCTGAGGCGTATGGTCCAGGCCATAGATTTCGCCGTGTTTGTAGCGACAGAAATAGTCGGTTGAAAGCGATGTCGACAACTCATAGTAGTCCACCTTGCCCTCGAGCTGCGGCATTTTTTCATACAGCTTTTGCAGCAAACGTTGTGACAGCTTTTCTTTCAGTGCCTCGTAATCTTCACCCCGCTTGCCCCAGGGTTTGTCGGCCCAGGCCTCAAACCAGGCATGTGGACCAGGCGCAACGATCTCGATGGTAGAGCGTCCGGGGTAGCGGGCAGCAAAACTGGGATCCTTGGCCGACGGAAAGGAAACATAAACCAGGGGGAATTCCGCTTCCGGATCGGCCTCAAAGGCCGCAATTTCCGCCTCGTAATTCTCGCTGGGATAGATCCAGAGATTTGTTCTCGGCAAATTCAGCTCCTCAGCCGTATGCTGCAAGCCGATGTACAAACAGATACTGGCCATCGATCGCTGGACCTGCCCCAGCCGTTCCAGGTAATCCGCGCGCTGCGGGACATCCTCTGTGAGCAGATCCTGAAACGTATTGAATACGCCCGCGTTACTGATCACGATGGGCGCACTGATTTCAGTCCCATCCGCCATTCGAACGCCGGTCACACCCTTCTTCCCTACCAGGATTTCTTCAACCGAGGCATAAGTGAACACCTCACCCCCCGACTGTTGGATGACCGGGATAATTGTTTCGGCCATGCGTGAAGCCCCGCCAATCGGGTAATAACCTCCGTGAATATAGTGCTGGGCGATCAAGCTGTGGATGATGAAACTGGACTTCGCCGGTGGCAGCCCGTTGTCCCCCCACTGGCCGGTCAACACCGCGATCAGTTTCTGGTTGGAGGTCAGGCTTTCCAGAACCTCACGGGTAGTGGCATTAAAATATTCCGGGGTCTTGCGAGCCTGCAGACCTGAAACCAACATGGCGGGCAAGGCCGGCAGGACCTTCTTCATGGTGTGCCATCGAATACCCGATTTGACCGCGCGCATGTAGGAAAAATACTGGTCAATTGCTTCCTGTTCCTGCGGAAAATTCGCCACCAGCGCGTCCCGATAAGCCTCCCTGCCCGCCACCAGGTCATAGTGCTCCTGCCCCAGGAAAATGCGGTCAAAGTGGTCGTCCATCGGCGCCCATTCCAATTCGCCATCGGTGATGTGGTCAAACAGGCGGCGCCCCATCGTCCTTGGGCTGCCCATGTCGCCGATGTAATGAACCCCCACATCCCATTCATATCCGTTGCGGTCATAGCTGTGGGTAAAGCCACCAGCGGTGTAGTGCTGTTCCAGCACACAGACCTTTTTTCCCATCCTGGAAAGACAGGCGGCGGTGGTCAATCCGCCAATGCCGGATCCGATCACCAGCATGTCATAGGGGTTGTCCAGGCGGTTGGCGCGGTAGCGCCTACCGATTCGAATTGTGCTCGGCTTTTTACTCATGGGCGGAGAATATCCTATACTGGTCTGCTTTCCACCTCCGAAAATCAATTCAAGGCACACTTTATGATCAGATTCATTACTGTTATCGCGCTGGCGCTGCTGCTCGCTGCCTGCCAGCAGGAAAACACAGCTACAGAAAACGTTGAAGTGGTTGTGGCTGAAACCGCAAAACACTCTGGAATACTGCTGGAGTACATGGATACCGAGGTCCGTCCCGGCGACGACTTCAATATGTACGTCAACGGCGCGTGGATGGAAACCGCCGTCATCCCGGCAGACCGGGCCAGTGACTCGGTTGGCCTGATGGTTCACGAGCAATCCGTTGCCAATGTGAAAGTCATTATCGAGGAGTCAGCCGACGGCGATTTCGCCAAGGGCACTGATGAGCAAAAAGTTGGAGCTCTTTACAACTCCTACATGGACATGGATACACGCAACGAACTGGGTGCGACACCACTGCAGGCAGAGTTTGCAGAGATCCATGCTCTTGAGAATCAACAGGACCTGGCGATCTATTTTGCTGAGGCCAATAAGTTCGGCGTCAATGTGCCCTTTCAACTCGCCCAGTACGCTGATTTCAAAGACCCCACCACCTACATGATGTACACCTGGCAGGCCGGACTCGGATTGCCGGACCGGGAGTATTACTTCACCGACGACGAGCGCTCCGGGAACATCCGGAATGAATACGTCGCGCATATCGAAAAAATGTTTGAACTGGCCGGCCTGGCTGACGGTGATAAAGCAGCAGCAACGATCATGGCGCTTGAAACACGCATCGCTGCTGAACACATGCTGAAAGAAGAGACCCGCGACATGGTGGCGCTTTACAACAAAGTGCCGCTGGAAGAACTGCCCGACCTGATGCCCGGCTTCGCGTGGGACGGTTACCTGGAAACAGCGGTCATCAGCGATATCGATGGACTCGTGGTCACCCAAATGGACTACATGAAAGCGCTTGATGGGATTCTCCAGGACACCCCGATGGACGACTGGAAGACCTACCTTTCCTGGAAGGTGCTGAACGCCGGCGCCAGCCTCCTGAACGAAGAACTGGACCAACAGAATTTTGCGTTTTACTCGAAAACACTGCGTGGTGTTGAGCAACAGTTGCCACAGTGGAAACGTGCGGTCTCCGCCGTTAACAACAACCTGGGCGAAGTAGTCGGCAAAGTCTACGTTGCGCGCCACTTCCCCCCGGAAGCCAAGGAAGAGATGCTTGAACTGGTCAATAACCTGACCAGGGCCTATGAAATCAGCATCAAGGAACTGGACTGGATGGGCGAAGAAACCCGCGCTGAAGCGCTGGACAAGCTGTCCAAGTTCACACCCAAAATCGGCTACCCGGACAAGTGGAAAGATTATTCAGCACTGGATATCGAGGAAGATGATCTGGTAGGTAACATGAAGCGTTCCGCCCTGTTCACCTACGAGATCAACATCGCGCGCCAGGGTGGTCCTGTTGACCGGACTGAATGGGGTATGACACCGCAGACGGTTAATGCCTACTACAGCCCGCCATTGAATGAGATCGTATTCCCGGCCGCTATCCTGCAGCCTCCTTTCTTCGATCTCAACGCAGACGACGCGGTCAATTATGGTTCGATTGGTGCTGTTATCGGCCATGAAATCGGCCATGGCTTTGACGATGCCGGCTCCACCTTTGACGGTGACGGTGTTTTGCGTAACTGGTGGACAGATCAGGATAAAGCCGAGTTCGAAAAACGCACAACGAAGCTGGTTGGCCAATATGACGAGTTCCAGCCGTTTGAGGACCTGAATGTAAACGGCGAATTCACACTGGGTGAAAATATCGGCGACCTGGGTGGCCTGAGCATCGCCCTGCTCGCTTACGAACTGTCACGGGATGGCGAAGCTGCACCGGAAATGGACGGTTTCACCGGCCAACAACGCGTTTTCATCGGTTATGCACAAGGCTGGCGCGGAAAATCCCGCGACGAAGCCCTGCGGGTCCAGATCAATACCGATCCGCATTCACCGCGCCAATACCGTGTAAACGGAGCGGTCAGAAACGTGCCCGAGTTTTACGAAGCGTTTGGAGTTGCGGAAACCGACGAGATGTACCTGGCGCCGGAAGACCGCGTCAAGATCTGGTAAAAAAGCTCAGTGGCCAGGTTCCGCGTTTTCGCGGAACCTGAGCTGCATGCCTTTAAGGAAACTACGCAGTCCCTGGTCTTTGCATTCACGGAAATGCTTGTGGCCGGGCCGGCGGAAGAAGGCGCTGAGTTCGTGCTTGCTCAGCTGCAAGCCTCCCTTGTTCATTATCTCCATTACTTCATCGGCTTTCAGGTTGAGCGCGATTTTCAATTTCATCAAAATGAGATTGTTATTCAACTTGTCTTCTGGTGCCGGCTGGGCCCCTTCTCTCTTGCCGCGTCTTTCGATGATAAATCCATTCAGAAACGAAGCGAAGACGGGATCTTTGCAGGCCCGGTAGGCCGGGTCGTCTTCCTTTTTCAGCCAGTCACTGATTTCCGCCCGGGTAACCGTCTTTCCCCCCTGGCCGAATATTTCGATCATTTTTGAGTCGTCGAGGTTAAAGACGTAGCGGATTCGACGCAGGATATCGTTATTTGTCATGGTAAGGGCCTGTATAAGAGTCAGATGATGCCGGGGTATAAACCCCCGTCCATCAGGATATTTTGTGCCGTGATGTAAGCCGCTTGCTGGCTACATAGGAAAGCACACACGGAACCGAATTCATCCGGGTCACCCGGCCTCTTGGGCGGGATGGAGTTGAAGAAGCCTTCAGCGAACGATTCTTTGTCTGTGCCAGCGGCGCTGGCCTTTGCCTCCAAAACCGACCACATCCGGTCCGTCGCGACAAAACCTGGCAACAGGTTATTGATGGTGACGTTATATTGCGCTGGTTCCCGTGCGATACCGGAAACAAACCCCGTCAGCCCGGCCCGCGCCCCGTTGGAAAGCCCCAACTCACCCTGCGGCAATTTCACAGCCACGCTGGTAATGTTCACGATACGTCCGAAGCGGCGCTCGATCATGCCATCCAGGTTGCGCCGGATCATGTCGATGGCACTATACATATTTGCATTGATCGCGTCGAACCACTCTTCCTGGCCCCAGTCCCGAAAATCACCCGGCGGCGGACCACCGGCATTGTTGACCACGATATCCGGTTGCGGACAGGCAGACAGCAAAGCATCACGTCCTTCCGGTGTTGTGACATCGGCAACTACCGCGTGAACATCACCACCACCCACGGCTGTAATCTCACGGGCGGCCTCGTTCAGCGGCTCTTCGTTACGAGCACTGATCCAGACATTAACGCCTTCTTTTGCCAGGGCCAGCGCGCAGGCTTTTCCCAGGCCACGGCTTGAAGCACAAATGATGGCTGATTTTCCTGAAATGTTGAGATCCACTAATGATTCCCGGGTTGATGATGTTCGCCGTTTGCCGGCACATCCCTTTGCATCAAGTCAGC
>CAYUBS010000165.1:0-4995 GCA_964443145.1 uncultured Wenzhouxiangellaceae bacterium
GGCGGTAGTGAAATGTACCGGCAACTGCCCGCCATGAGTGCGCAGTTGGCGGAATCGCTGATCCTTGGCGGAGAGCTGGACGAGGCCGAAAAGGCGCTTGCCGAGGGTTTCAGACTGGATCCTTCTGAACCCTCACTTTGGCTTACTAAAGCCCGCTTCCAATTTGCCTCAGGTCTGCCTCAACTGGCACAGGCTTCTGTCAGTTATGCGCTGGCTATCTGGAAGGACGCAGATCCGGAATACGAGCAATTGGTTGAGGCCCAGAGCCTGGAGCAGGAAATCGCACGATCGTTGGCCGCAAGTAACTAGAGAAAAAGCGTCCCTTTGACCCTGGTAACTCATTCCGGCAGGCTGAAAGCGACCAGGTAATCACCCAACTGCGAACCTATCCTGGAATAGCCGCCCGCGTAAATGACGACGAACTGACGTCCTTCCCATTCATAGGTCATCGGTGTGGCCTGGCCACCAGCCGGAAGCCGGCCTTTCCAGAGTTCCTCGCCGCTATTGATATCAAAGGCGCGCAAATAATTGTCCAACGCTGCGCCTATGAATACCAGGCCACCAGCCGTGGTTATGGGCCCACCAAGATTGGGGGTGCCCAGCTTGATACCCGGACCGGGCGACAGGTCTTCGGTAGTCCCCAACGTTTTGCGCCAGACGATTTGGCCCGTTGATAAATCAACGCCGGCTATGATGCCCCACGGCGGAGGCGTACAAGGCAGATCCAGGCTCGAGGACAGTATCCTTCGTTTCATTCCGAAGGGTGCACCTTCCTGGGGTGAGACTTCCTGATCGTGAAAAACTTTGCGCATGGTCTGCAGTTCCTGGCTTCGAAACAGCGCGACGTGATGGGCAACGTTGTTCATATTCACAATCAGAAGATTCCGTCCAGGATCGAACGCGGCGCTACCCCAATTTGCGCCACCGCCAGTGAATGGATACAGCAGCGTTCCCTGTTCGCTTGGCGGAGTGAACAGGCCCTGGTTGAGTGAATCTTCAATTTGTTTACGGCATTGGCGTTTGTCGAACCAGGTGATCCCGAATGCGTCATCCCCGGAGACTGTGGAAGGAACAATCGGGGGTGTCAAAACCGGGAACGGCTGGGTAGGGGAAAGGCTTTCACCTTCTGCAGCAGACTGGGGAACCGGTCGTTCTTCAATCGGCAGGAAGGGTTCACCGGTATCGCGGTCCAGGACAAACACAAACCCGGTTTTAGTGACCTGGGCCACTACATCATGGGACCGGCCATCCTTCCACACCGAATAGAGACCTGGTTGCGCCGGCAGATCATAATCCCAAACATCATGGTGGACAGTCTGGAAGCTCCAGACCAGTTCACCGGTCTCGGCCCTGAGAGCTACAACTGAATTCGCGTGGCGATTGTCACCGGGCCGTAATCCACCGTAAAAATCAGGGCTGGGGCTACTGGTCGGTAAAAAGACCAGGCCCCGCTTAGGGTCCACGGACATGGGAGCCCAGACATTGGCATGACCTTCGCGAGGCGGTTGGCTACCTTTCCAGGTGGTGCTGGCGGGGTTCGATGCCGTCCGCGGAATCGGATCGAATTCCCATTTGGCAGCACCGGTACGTACATCAAAAGCCCGAACCGAACCGACAGGCGCTTCAACTCGAGCGTTATCGCCGATCGCTGACCCGACAATTACAGTGTCACCCGCGATAACCGGTGGGGAGGTAATCTGGAATTCGCCCTGCCACCACAGTTCCATTCCGGGATCGATGTTCACTTCCCCGTTTTTGCCGAATCCCACGCAACGCTCTCCGTTCGTGGCATCAATCGCAATGATGCGAGCGTCGTTGGTTCCCATCAGAATGCGGCTGGAGCATGCTTTACTGCTGGTCGGATCCTGCCAGTGAGCAACGCCCCTACAGACAAACTGGTTGGCAGGTTCCTGTTCCAGGTTGATCTGTGGATCGAAGCGCCAAATCTCTGTGCCGGTGCCTGGATGAACAGCGATAATCTCGTTGAAAGGCGTGCAAAAAATCAGCGAGCCTTCTACCAGCAGGGGAGTTCCTTCAGTAGCCGACCGTTGTATGGCTTTGGGACGGTTTTTCAGGTCGCCGGTTTGATACAGCCAGGCAATCGATAACTGGTCGACGTTTTCAGAAGTTATATGGTCCAGTTTGCTGAAGCGATGACCACCGGCATCCCCGCCATAGTGACCCCAGCCATTGCCAAATGCGGTCGATGCAGTTGGCCGGTCGTATAGTCGTGCTGTACCGTTTACATCTAACCCGTCGGCGCCGCCAAGCATCCAGATCATGGATCCACCCAGCAGCGGCAATGCTAATACTAAAATAACAACGAGAATAACCAGGATTATTTTTTTCATGCTTCTTACCTTGAAGACTTTCAGCTATCGGTTGCCAGCCCCTGGGTATTATTGCCTACGGCAACATGCAGATCCTCGAGAATCATGTACAGGCAGGGTACGAGGATCAGGATGATGGGCGTTATTTCTGATTCTCGAAAACTTCCGGCAGCGCCATGCCTTGTGCCGAAGCCGGTGGTGACATCCCCAGTAGGGCTGACAGCGTAGGCGCCAGGTCCGCAGGCTGCACTGTGCGATAAACCGTTTGGGATTTAATGCCGGTTCCCGTAAATATCATTGGAACGTGGGTGTCGTAGTTCCAGGGCGAACCGTGCATGGCGGCAACCGGTCCTTTGTCGAAGTTGAACCAGTACGGCTCCTGCACGATATATATGTCGCCTGCGCGGGCTGGATGGTAGTTGTTGCGGATTGCCGTCAGGAGCTTTTGGTCAGGCCAACCTTCCAGCATCTGACGGGTTGCTGCCAGGTGAATGCCCGGTTCCTGCGTCAGAGCCCTGGCAAAAACTTCCCGGACTTCCTCGGGATCGAGACCCGCGGCTTCTATTTCCTCGGTATTAAGGTAGAGGTAGGGCCGGTAATAAAACCGTACCAGATCGCTCGAACCGTATTTGGCCTGGCTGATTCTGTCCACAGCGCTCAGGATCACATCTGAAGTCAGTCGGCCTGCATTATATCCACGCTCGGCCATGTACTCGGGTAGCTCTGCTGCACCGTGGTCCGCAGAAAGGACGATCAGGGTGTGCTCAAGGCCTATTTTTTCATCTATAAAAGTCAGGAAATTTGATAGTGTGCGGTCCAATTGCAGGACCATGTCCTCTGTTTCCAGGCTCGACGGACCGAAAAAATGATTCACGGCATCAACACCGGAAAAACTGACCGACAGGAAATCAGTAGCAGCCCCTTCGCCCAGGCCTTCACTGCTAATCAGTGTTTTTGCGAAATCAGCCAGCAGAGCATCACCGACGGGACTGACAATGACCTGCGTGTATAACAACTTGTTGTCTGCTTTACCGAAGCGATGGGGAAAGGTACGGCCGTAGCCGCGCAAGTCAGTCTCATAGGGGCGATCATCCTGCTCAGCCATCAGGTATTGATCCTTGCTGTTCAGCAGGGTCCATTCCTTTTCAGCATAAGTAGTTGCCTTGCGCTGGCTGTTCCAGCTTGCCACCCAGGCCGGGTATTCATCGTAATACCAGGCAGAAGTCACAAAGTCACCGCTGTCAGAGGACATCCAGAATGCTTTGCCGGATTTGCCCGCCAGCGCCACGGCACTCCTGTCCTTGCCGGATACAGCGAAGGCCCTGGAGTTTCCGGCTGAGAATACGATCAGCTTATCCGCAAAAGTCTCCGCCAGCAGGGCTTTTGGTGAGCGGCCCTGGGTGCGGGATAGCGCCTGGGACGGGTCCACCTGGTCGCCGGTCTGTTGGTCTTCCCGAACGGGGAGGATCGGGCTTTCCGAATCCTCGATATTGTAGGCAAGCTCCTTCGCCTCGGCGTCGTACCAGACATTACCGGTCATGCCATGCACTGACGGGTGGGCGCCCGTAGCCAGCGTGGCGTGGCCAACGATGGTTTCGGTGTTGGCGTGCTGGTAATGCGTGTTCGCGAAAACAGTACCGTTTTCCAGAAGGTATCTGAAGCCGCCTTCGCCAAAATTTTCGGCAGCACGCGTTAGCAAGTCAGCCCGCAGCCCGTCTACCGTCAATTGCAGCACAAGGCGAGTGTCACGGACGTTTTCCTGTGCCTCGCTTGCCTGTGCGGGGCCGGGCCCTGCCAGAATAATGGCAAGGCTACAGATTCCCAGAAAAATATTGTTAGGTGGTTTCATGCTATTTAAATTGCATCCTCGCGGTTATTTAGTCGTGAACTGAATATCGAAAAGATAACAGAAAAGACCAGATTCCAGACATCAAATATCCGAAATCCGAACAAGTGACAGCGATCGGTGGTCAGGTAAAGGCACATATTGCAAAGTAGAATGTTTCAACAAAATGTGATGGTAGCGTATACTTTGGTGGTTTCATTTCGGTCGGCTGGCCCCGTTTCGGGAACAGATAAAACAGACAGGAAACGGGCGTATGGAAGAGCTGCCATTCAGCTTTGCTCTGCTCTGGGGCAATGTCGAAGCATTCTTCAATCTGGATCTGGATCGGTTGCACGATCCTGACATGATTGTCCGCTTGGTCATTCAGGCGGTGCTTTTCATGTTGTCTGCTTTTTTCTCCGGCTCGGAGACTGCGCTGTTCTCACTGTCGCGTCTCGACCTCCAGAAGCTACGCCGCGAACATCATCCCCAGACCGAAAACCTCCATACCCTGCTTGATCAGCCGCGACGGCTTATCATTTCCATTTTGTGTGGTAATGAATTGGTCAACGTGGCGGCGACAGCCAATATGGCCGGTATCCTGTTTGCGATTGCAGACCCGGAACGGGCTGGCTGGATCAACCTGCTGATCATGTTTCCGCTGATCCTGCTGTTTGGTGAGGTCACACCGAAGACCATTGCTGTAAACAACCCGAGTAAGGTCAGCGCCAACCTGGTTTCCGGTCCGATGACCACCTGGGTGAAAATTGTCACCCCTCTGAGGGCATTGATTCGAATCCTTTCTGACCGAATTACAACCCTGTTCGTCGGCGAGGAGCG
>CAYUBS010000166.1:0-4981 GCA_964443145.1 uncultured Wenzhouxiangellaceae bacterium
CTCGGTTACGGAGTGATGAGTTTTATCATGACGGCTACACCCATCAGTATGCATGTACACGCAGGTCACAGCCTTGATGCAACCAAGTTTGTCATCCAGTCACACATCGCTGCCATGTATCTGCCTTCCCTTATATTTGCCTGGTTGTTTAGCAAAATTGGCTTCAGGGGCATGCTCTGGTCAGGTGTTTGCGTCTACCTGGTCTGTCTCGGAATCGCAGCCCTGAATACGGACTTCCTGAATTATTGGCTGGCCTTGATACTTCTGGGCATCGGCTGGAATTTTCTTTTTCTCAGTGGAACCAACCTCTTACCGCTGGGTTACCGTAAAGAAGAGCGTTTTCGGGTGCAGTCCATGAACGATTTTCTTGTATTTTCGATCCAGGCTATCGTGTCATTGAGTTCAGGCTGGTTACTGTTCCACTGGCAGTGGCGGGGTGTTCTTCTTGCCTGTGTCCCACTGGTGCTCGGCTTCACGGTTTTTCTGTGTCTCAGCAAAAATCCGGATGACCGGGTAGCACTATCAAACCAGTCGTGATTGAATACTCAAAATAACACCAGTTCACGGGAGAGCAGACCATGTCAGAACCAACCGATTCAATCCTCGGACAAGCCTTTGTCAAAAACTCAGTGGCCGCAGCCATCCAGATCGGATTGCTGTTCCTGATGGCCACCTGGTGCCTTAAAATCGTATCTCCGTTCATTGGCATCATTGCCTGGGCCGCCATTATCGCGGTTGCCGTTTACCCCATGCAGTGCAAACTGGCTGGTTTATTGGGAGGAAGGAAGAAAACATCGGTTGTCCTCATTGTGCTGATCGGTCTTTCAGTCCTGCTGGTTCCCACCTGGACGCTTACAGGCTCCAGTATCGACAGCGCAAAGAAACTGGCGACGTCACTGGAAGAGGGGACGTTGAAAATATCACCACCCGCTGACAAAGTCGCAGAATGGCCACTCATCGGAAAAAGGGTGCACAAAGTCTGGAGCGAAGCGGCCACCAACCTGGCAGCCGCCGTCGATAAACATCGTGACCAGCTGAAGGGTTTCAGTTCCTGGCTTCTAAAAGCCGTAGCAAGCACGGCAAAGGGTATTCTGGGTTTCGCAGCATCGATCATAATCTCTGGTGTTCTGATGCTGTCTGCTAGTACCAGTTACCAGGCGTTCCGTAGTGTGGGGCGCCGACTCGCTGGAGAAAAGGGCGCGGATTTCACCGATTTGTCGGTCGCCACGATCCGCAGTGTTGCAAAAGGCGTATTGGGCGTCGCCTTGATTCAGACGTTTCTTGCTGCCATCGGCCTGATCGTAATGGATGTACCAGGGGCGGGGATCTGGGCGTCAATCATTCTGGTACTCGCCATCATGCAATTACCACCACTGCTGGTCCTTGGACCTATTGCGGTTTGGGTATTTTCAGTTGCAGAGCCCGTCCCGGCTACGATTTTCATGGTTTACTCCTTGATCGTGAGCTTCAGCGATGGCCTTCTCAAGCCTTTATTCCTGGGACGGGGCGTTGATGTACCCATGCTGGTTATCCTGCTGGGTGCGATTGGCGGAATGATTACATCCGGAATCATAGGTTTGTTTATCGGCGCCGTCGTACTGGCTCTGGGTTACCAGCTATTTCGATCCTGGTTGGTTGAGGGCAAGGAAGATGAACCTGCTCAGGAAGAATCTTAATAACAATAATAATCAATAGGCTATAGAATATAAGCATGAAGTTACATCACATTACTGCAAGCGCCATTTGCGCGATATTGATGCTCGGCTCCGGCGTGGCACAGGCTCAGGAAGCACCACAGGAAGCGGTCATCGCGCCCGTTACCGTGGATAAGGGTCCGGAGGACGCGCTTGGCCGCGGCAACCCTCACGACAGCATCATTGGCTACCTGAAAGCTGCTAATGCTTTCGAATGGGAAAAAGCAGCCGAGTACCTGGATCTGCGAAATCTCCCGGAAGATGTGAGCGAGCTGGGCGGCCCCGAGCTTGCACGGCAGTTCAATCATATTTTATCCCGTGCAGTCTGGTTCGATGATTACAGCGTCACAGAAGCCGCTGATGGTGTGCAGGGAGACGGGCTGCCTGCGTACCGCGATGAACTATTGATAGTCAACACTTCAGAAGGACCGGTCCCGATCTGGATGCAGAAGGTGCCTCGCGGTGATGGCGAGGATATCTGGAAGCTCTCCAACAGAAGCATTGCACTTTTTCCGGAAATTTATGAAGAGTTCAGTTTTTCAGCTCCCGTGGAGCGTATTCGTGGATGGTTTCCTGAAGACGCGGCTTTCCTGGGGATAGAGGCCTTCAAATGGTTCATCGTCATTGCTGTTGCTTTGCTGTCCTGGCCAATCTTCTACGCTCTCGGCCTTCTTTTAAGCAGGATCTTCAGTTCTCCTAAGCGGGAAATCTATCCGCTCGTTAAGAATGTTTTCACCGGGCCGCTGGTCCTGATCAGCATACTAATCTTAGGCCAGAAGGTGATAGTCGGTCTGGGTGCCGGTGTCTATGCCCAGGAGACCATGAAAGCACAAACACTCACTACCATTGCAGTGGTCTGGGTGATCTGGGCGATTCTGAACCTGGTCAAGAACTACCAGCAAACCAAACTGATGGGGATTGGGCGCCCTGGCGCAGCCAAGTTGATGCAGCCGCTTACAACACTGTTCAAGATTCTTACACTCATTTTCGGCTTATTGTTCTGGCTGAACAACATCGGTGTAAACATTACAACCGTGCTGGCCGGTCTGGGCGTTGGCGGCCTTGCCGTGGCCCTGGCGTTGCAAAAACCGCTGGAAGACATGATGGGCGCCTTGACAATATTTACACAGGCGCCTATCCGGGTAGGTGATTTCGTTCGCTACGGAGCAGAAACCGGAACGGTCGAGGATATAGGCCTCAGGAGCACACGTCTGCGCACATTAACAAACTCGGTTGTGTCAGTACCCAATGCGCTCATTGCCTCCGTAGAAACCGAGAATCTTTCCTATCGCACAAAAATTCGCTACTGGCCAACTCTGCGGCTTCGGTACGACACCTCACCGGATCAACTAAAGGCCGTAATGAACGGCATTCGAAATGCTCTCGAAAATCATGAAAAAGTGTATGAGGAGCCTCAGCGAGTTCGCTTCACGGAATTTGATGAGGACGCCATTCTGATTAAGGTGCATTGTTTTATTAAGACAACCGACATTAATGAATTCCTCGAAGTTGCCGAAGAACTTAACTTCCAGACGATGGATATCGTGCGATCTGCCGGAGCGGCTTTTGCACTCCCGGGACGCTCTCTGTACGTGGAAGGCGAGGCTGCGGTGCTTAGCTCATAATTGCGTATAATGTATATTATGTTAAATAGCGTACACATAGTCACGATTGATTGCAGGCCTTTTCATTCCCGAAAGGAATCGATTTCATGAAGTATTCCTTGAACTTTACGACACGCATCGCTGTTGCTGCGTTTCTTGCCTTACTCCTTACGGCATGCTCCACCGCATCTTATAAGCCCGCACAATTCAGCGCTTTCCAGGTTGAGCAGCGCGCTGTCACGAAGGAACAAGGCGTTTTTAAAGTCAAAGCCTCGGTTCCCAGCCGTGAAGAGGCAGAAAAGATTTTTGGTATCCCGATCTACAAGCGCGGAATCCAACCCATTTGGCTGGAAGTAACTAACAAAAGTCCCGCTCGCGCTCGTTTTGCTTTAAGCAGTGTTGATCCTAATTATTTCTCACCGTTTGAAGTCGCATACATGCACAAGAAGTATTTCTCCAAGCAAGGCTGGATGGATATGGAGAAATATCTGTACAGTACGGCCATGCCCCGCGAAATCGCTGCTGGCGAAACCGTCTCAGGGTTTGTGTTCACGCATGAAACAGTCGGCACAAAAAATTTCAATGTCGATCTTTTTCATGCATCCAGCAAAGATGATGGATACGAGGAATTTACCTTCTTTGTACAGGTACCGGGATTCGTACCAGACCATGCCACCGTAAACTTTGAAAAGCTCTACGAAGCCAGTGAGGTCCAGCACCTTGATTCGGATGGACTGCGTGACGCATTACTCAAGTCACCCTGTTGTACAAAAAACCGGGATGGCAGTGGTCAGGGCCCGCCAGTCAACATAGTACTGGTTGCCGAAGGCCTGGAAATATTGCAATCAATGCTGCGTGCCGGGTGGACAGAATCCAGTTACGAAAAAGACGATATCTACTTGAATAATGTAAATTATTTATACGGAAGACCGCCCGATGCGGTATTCCGTAAAGGCAGGGGAAAGTCCGCAGGTGACAGGAACGAGCTGAGCCTGTGGCTGGCGCCGATGAGTGTCGATGGTAAGGGGGTATGGATGGGTCAGATAAAGCATGCCATTGGACAAAGGTATAAAATAAATGAGATCTTTTTCGGCTCCGCACAAGACCCGGATGTGGACGACGGACGTAATTTCCTGCTGCAGAACCTATGGTATTCACAATCCCTGAAAACTGTTGCTTACACCCAGACCGGAAAAGTGGTTCCAATGGGTAATCCACAGCTTGATTTCAATAACAATCCATTCTTTTCCGACGGTGTGCGCATCGTCATGTGGTTATCCGGTGAGCCGGTCGCATTACAGGAAGTTCGCAACCCACAGTGGACCGCACCAGTGGGAGCGAGGTAATCTGATGAGAGTTTCAAACAAGACACGCTTATCCCTTCCCCTGTTGGCAGGCACCCTGCTCTTCCTGGTTGCCTGCTCATCAACACCCACCACGCAGGTCTACTCTGGTCCGGAAGGCGATTGGAAAGCCCGAATAAGCAGCCAGGAGAAAGACGGCATAAAGGTTTCGGCGGCGGTTCCCAGCGCAAAGGAGTCCCAGGAACTATTCGGTAAGCCCCTGTATAAACAGGGCATCCAGCCAGTCTGGCTGGAGATCACTAATAATCGGGATAGAAGAGTAAGTTTCCTGCCGGTCGGCCTGGATCCACAGTACTTTACACCGCTTGAAGTCGCCAAC
>CAYUBS010000167.1:0-4885 GCA_964443145.1 uncultured Wenzhouxiangellaceae bacterium
CTCATAACCGATTTTACAAATCCTGAGACGTCGTCACGCGTAATCCGGCCTTTACTGCCGGTACCTTCGACGCGTTGCAGGTCAACCCCGAGTTCGCGCGAGTATTGCCGCACTACCGGGCTTGCATAAGGCACTTTTGATGGATCGACCGCTGCAGCTCCACTGGGCCGCCTGGCCGCAGCTGAGCCCTGTGCAGCCGGTGCTGCCGGCTTCGCGCTTTCAGCCGGCTGTTCCGGTGTTGCTTCTTCTGCTGCAGGCTCGGATTCGGGCTCCGCTTCTGCTTGCGCAGTTGCGGGAGCTTCGGCCTCTGAATCAGCACTCTCCACCACCTCCAGAATCGCCACAACGTCGCCTTCCGATACGGTATCGTCCAGCTTCAGCCGCATTTCCTTGATGATCCCCGCAGCGGGTGACGGCACTTCCATAGTCGCCTTATCGCTTTCGAGCGATACCAGGCTGTCCTCGGCTTCAACCCGGTCGCCTTCAGCCACCAGCAATTCGATCACCGGGATGTCACTGAAATCGCCAATATCCGGGACTTTGATTTCTATCGTATTACTCACATTTCACTCCGAGCGGGCTTGTTACCGCGGGCATCAAACAAGCACCGGGTTGACCTTTTCAGGGTCAATTCCAAGACTTTCCCTGGCTGCCAGCAGGTCACTCATACTGAGCAGTTCCCGCCGATAAAGTGCATACAAAGCAGCATAGGTAATGTTGTAGCGGTCCACTTCGAAAAACCCTCGCAGCTTCTCGCGCGTATCTGAACGCCCGAATCCATCTGTACCCAGAACGATGTAATCTTCATCAGCCAGGAAACCGCGGATCTGGTCCGCAAAAGTCCTGACGTAATCAGAAGCCGCGATAACTGGGCCAGCACGATCGCGCAAACAACCGGTCACCCAGGGAATCTTAGGTTCTTTCTCCGGGTTCAGGCGGTTCCAGCGGGCGCATTCAACGCCGTCACGACGCAGTTCAGTGAAGCTGGTCGCGCTCCAGATGTCTGAGGACACTCCATAATCCTGCTCCAGAATATTGGCAGCGGCAATTGACTCACGCAGGATAGCGCCCGAGCCCAACAGCTGAACTTTCCTGGGGTTATCAGGACCTTCCTTGAACAGGTACATACCCTTGCGAATGCCCTCTTCAGAGCCTTCGGGCATACCGGGGTGCGTGTAGTTCTCATTTTCTACGGTGATGTAGTAGTAAACATCCTCACCTTCCTGGTACATGCGGCGCATGCCGTCCTGCAGGATCACGGCCAACTCAAAGGCAAACGTGGGATCGTAGGAAACACAGTTGGGAATCATGCCCGAAATGATGTGGCTGTTGCCGTCTTCGTGCTGCAGGCCCTCGCCGTTAAGCGTGGTTCTTCCTGCTGTACCACCGATCAGGAATCCCCGGGCCCGCATGTCGCCAGCTGCCCAGGCAAGGTCACCTATACGCTGGAAACTAAACATGGAGTAAACAATGAAAAACGGAATCATCGCTACGCCGTTCGCGGAATAACTCGTTGCCGCGGCAATCCACGAGGACATTCCCCCGGCTTCGGTAATGCCTTCCTGCAGAATCTGGCCCTTCTGGTCCTCTTTGTAGAACATCAGCTGGTCGGAATCGACGGGCGTATAGAGCTGGCCGACCGAAGAATAAATCCCCAGTTGGCGGAACATGCCCTCCATGCCAAACGTGCGAGCCTCGTCGGCTACAATCGGTACGATTCGATCGGCGATTCGCTTGTCGCGCAGCAAGATGGACAAGCCGCGGACAAAGGCCATTGTCGTGCTGATTTCGCGGTCGCCGGACTCTTTCAGCAACGGCTCGAACACACTGAGCTCCGGTGCCTCGATCGAACCGTCCTGACGTTTTCGCTGAGGTATAAAGCCACCCAGTTCCTTACGGCGTTCCAGCAGGTACTTGACCTCCTCACTGTCTTCACCGGGATGGTAGTAAGGGACGTCTTCCAGTTCCTCATCCGGAATAGGCAGGCCGAAGCGGTCACGAAACTGACGAACCGAGTCGATATCCATTTTCTTCTGCTGGTGAGTGGCATTCTGTGCCTCACCCGCACCACCCATGCCGTAACCCTTAACGGTTTTAGCCAGAATGACTGTCGGCTGCCCGGGAGAAGCCACCGCCGAACTGTAGGCCGCAAAAATTTTGTGCGGGTCATGACCACCGCGATTAAGACGCCAGATATCCTGATCGGTCATGGTTGCAACCATTTCCCGTAACTCGGGATATTTACCAAAGAAATGCTCGCGCGTGTAGGCGCCACCTTTGGCCTTGTAATTCTGGTACTCGCCATCGACAGCCTCTTCCATTCGCTTGCGCAACAAGCCGTCTTTGTCCTTGGCGAAAAGTTTGTCCCAGTAGGATCCCCAGATCACTTTAATAACGCGCCAGCCGCCACCGCGGAAGACGCCTTCCAGCTCCTGGATGATCTTGCCATTGCCCCGTACCGGCCCATCGAGGCGCTGCAGGTTGCAATTGACAACGAAAATGAGATTATCCAGCTTCTCCCGGCCGGCCAGTGAAATGGCGCCCAGGGATTCCGGCTCATCGCTTTCCCCGTCACCCATGAAGCACCAGACCTTACGATCAGAAGTGTCGGCGATTCCGCGGTTGTGCAGGTACTTCAGGAAGCGGGCCTGGTAGATCGCCATGATCGGACCCAGCCCCATCGAGACGGTCGGCAGTTGCCAGTAGTCCGGCATCAGCCACGGGTGTGGATAGGAGCTCAGGCCGTTGCCATCAGACTCCTGCCTGAAGTTGTCCAGTTGTTCTTCGGTGATCCGCCCCTCGAGATACGATCGTGCATAGATACCTGGCGAGGAGTGCCCCTGGATATAAACCAGATCGCCGCCACCGGGATGGTCCGGGCCTCTGAAGAAATGGTTGAAGCCGACGTCATAAAGACTGGCAGCAGATGCGAAACTGGCAATGTGCCCACCCAGTTCGCCGCCCCGTTTACTGGCCCGCAGCACCGTGGCCATCGCGTTCCAGCGAATGATGGAACGGATGCGATACTCCAGTTCTGTATTTCCCGGGTGCTTTTTGCCCTGCTGGGCAGGAATCGTGTTGATATAGGCCGTGGTGGCCTTGTAGGGAAGGTAGCCACCAGACCGGCGTGTGTAATCCACCAGTTGCTCAATCAGGTAGTGCGCCCTTTCCGGCCCTTCACGTTCCAGCACCGCTTGAAGTGACTCCAGCCACTCCTGGGTTTCCTGCTGATCCGTTTCAATGGGTGTGTTGTCTGTTTTCTGATCCATTTAGTTTCCTCAGACTCCGTAGCGGGCCCGGCCTTCTGCATCCAGTTTGATAAACCGCAGGGTATTGGTACCACCGGATTTACACATTTGATCACCCATGGTCACGATGATGCGGTCATCCTCTGAGACAGCTCCGTGCGCCAAAAGCGTGCGTAATGCTTCTGCAACCACCTCGTCCGCATCGTCGCTGGTTGACTCCTGCCTGACCGGGAACACGTCCCGGAACATGGCCATCTTCCGCCGACTGGCTGAGTTCGTTGAAAAAGCATAAATCGGAACCGCAGACTGCACGCGCGACAACCACTGCGCGGTCGAACCTGATTCCGTCAATGCCACGATCGCCTGGACCGAGACATCGGTTGCCATAAACATCGCCGCCATGGCGATGGCCTGGTCAATCCGTTCAAAACGCACGTTGAGCTGCGTTATGTCGCCTTCCGCCTCAAAATGCCGCTCGGCACCAAGGCAAATGCGGTTCATCGCTTCGATGACCTTGATCGGGTACTTTCCCATTGCGGTTTCGGCCGACAGCATCACCGCATCGGTTCCATCCAGCACAGCGTTGGCTACATCCAGCACCTCGGCCCGAGTGGGGACCGGGTTTTCTATCATCGACTGCATCATTTGTGTCGCAGTCGCCACGATCCGGTTGTGCTTCATGGCGGTCCGGATAATCCGTTTTTGCAACCCGGGCAATTCTTCATCACCGATTTCAACCCCGAGATCACCACGCGCGACCATGACCGAATCCGCCGCGTCACAGATCTCCTCGAGATTCGATATCGCTTCAACACGCTCAATTTTTGCAACCAGTGAGGCCTGGCTACCCGCTTCGCGCAACAGTTCTCGCGCCCGGACGATATCCTGAGCACAGCTGACGAAGGATATTGCAACGTAATCGGCGCCCATTTTGGCCGCCAGGGAAATATGTGGGATGTCGTGCTCAGCCAGACCCGAAATAGAAAGCCCGCCGCCCTGTAGGTTCAGGCCCTTGCGGTTTGAAAGCCGGCCGCCATTTTCCACCAGGCAGTGAATTCTCAATCCCTCAACCAGCTGAACCCGCATCGAGATCAAACCATCGTCGAGCAGCAGCAGGTCACCAACCTCAACGTCGTCCGCCAGGCCCCGATAGCTCACACCCACCCGGCGTTCATCCCCTGGTGTGGACGGGTCTTCGGCGTCCAGCATGAAATGATCTCCGCCGACCAGGTCCACACCATCGTTCTCAAAAAACTCGACGCGAATTTTCGGACCCTGCAGGTCGACCAGCAAGGCTACCTGCCAGTGCAATTTCTGGGATGTCTCGCGGACCATCCGGGCCCTGTTCTCATGATCTTCTGTAGTACCGTGCGACATGTTGACACGGAATACGTCGACACCAGCCCGGATCAGACCTTCAAGGATTGCTGGGTCATCCGTTCCGGGACCGAGCGTGGCAATAATTTTTGTGCGCCGTCTATGACTGGCGGCACTCTTGATATCAAAGTTCATGGCCGCGATTATAAAGGTAATTGATGACTAAATTGAGATCATTTTTGGCTGAAGGGCCGATTAACAAAACAAAAACGCCATACGCAAAGGTATGGCGCGAACCGTTCAGATGAAGGTCGTTTTGT